>JAIYDP010000309.1 GCA_027487435.1 Verrucomicrobiaceae bacterium
CGCAAGGGCTGCGGCAGCACCGGGGCTGCAATACAGGAGCGCAAAGGCTGATGGGGAGGAGGGAACTGGCTCAGCGTGGAGGCTGAGGTGGAGAAACGAGCCAAAAAGGCATCGTACCTGCGATTTGGCGGAAAGGCCGAATGAAGGTGGGATCCGGGACGCCAGAGGGGGGCTGTGGAGGGGAGACGAAAGGGACGAGGGGGACGGAGGAAAGCAAGTAGGCGGGTGGAGACAACGAGGCCAACAGAGGCAAGGGAGACAGCTGTTGAATTTCAATTCAAAGCGCCACCTCAAAAAAAAAAAGGAAAAGAGAAAGGCAGTGTCCGACCTAATCGGCAGAGATGCACAATGATTACAGCAAAAAGTATTGCCATGCACGACCAAAAATTGGGAGAAGAAAAAGATCGCTTCCAAGTGGGATCGAACCACTGACCTTCCGGTTAACAGCCGGATGCTCTACCTACTGAGCCATAGAAGCTGACGGCTGAAGTCGTGAAGGACGGCATAAACTACGATGATCAGAAGATGTGTGCGGATGTCGCTTGTTTTTAGTCAGACTGTGGCTCGCAGAAGATTCTGCGCGCAGCCCAAAGCATTGAGCAACTTACAAATCAGCGTTACAAAGTTCAAAGGCACGGAGCCTCCTTTTCGGAATCTGGTGTCGTGTTTTCAACTCACGCTAATGACAAACAGTACTGGGATCACAAGGACGTTGGCACTTATGGCTGCGTAGTGTGTGGCGATTCTCTTTTCTGGTTCCTTATGAGTTTTTTGAGCTTACTTTTCGAGCTCTGAGGACAAATTTGACTCGGGCAGCGGATGGCCTTCTTTCACGATGCCATTGAAATCGGACGTAGTTCAATATCATCCCGATAATACACATGGCATGTCCAGAACTGAGGTAACTTGCAAGTGCGGGTCTCATTTAGGGCACGTTTTCTCTGGTGACCTCTGCGGTTTCAACCTAAACGTTCAGATGGACCCCCTCCTCATGGCCTCCGATACTGCATCAACTCAGCTTCTCTTACCTTTGTAAAGAAATGACAGTTTACGATACAGATGTCACGCAATGAGGCCGCCCAATCGAGAAATGCGCCATATCGGCGCAACGGGGTCAGCGTCAAAAAACATGGCACCTCGAGTCTCGCTCTTCATATTCAGGGCGTCAATGCTCGTATTCCACAATTGCGCCCACGCTCCATTCACTGTCATTGAGTACTTGCGCTTGAAGTTGTGCGCATATTGCTCGACGCTGACAAAAAATGCAAAGCATTTGTTAGCACTGGCTGCGTCCAAGAAGGTTTGATTCTCCGGATTGCGAAGTTGCTCTCGAATCTGAGGGGTCAAAAGAATCCAAATGGCATGAACCAAGTGACTCATTTGGACAAAAGCTTCCGTCATTTCCTGAACCAAATATGCAACCCTGCATGTTGACAAATAGAGCTCGACAGCATCAAAGTCAGCAGCAGCTGCACCCAATTTGTCCACCAAAGGCTTGACCTCCGCATTGGCGTAACACTCAAACTCAGTAAAGTGCTGCACAACAACTGCCGTCGCATGCGCTGGCCTAACGCGAATGCTCCCTTCTGCTTCCTCCGCGTTTGCTATGACATACTGAAGGGCCGGGGTGACGACCTCCAGAACCATGGCCCTGGAAGGAGCGAGGATACCCGTCATGAAGTAATCGAACTTGCCAAGAACAGTCTCCGTGTAGCATCGAATGACAGACATAATCGGCAGGACAAGGAGCTGCTGGCCACTAGCGCCGACCAACTTAATAGTGTCGTGCTCTCGCAAGTTGATCACGAGGCCCCCTGACAAAGAAGCATTACCGCAGTCGGCTGCGACAGGAAGGTCGCTGAGGAAGTACGTCCCTTCGATCCCCTCTGCGTCTGTCTCCACCATCACCACTTTCATCTTCACCACGTCGTTCACAAGAACGGAGGCCTCCGCTTTCGTAGCCGCGCGCCACTCTTTCAAATCCACCTGTTGGCGCGTCAATTTCTTCTTCTACACTATCAATCAGATCAAACGCGCGAGACCTTCTTCTTCTTCTTCACTTCAGCTGCAGCTTGCTCTTCTCCGTCCAAACCTTGGCTTCGCTTGGCCAAGACATCCCTTATTGTCGCCACGATGGGAGCGGCTGACACGTTCCTTCCAAGTCAAAGATGCGTAAGAACCTTACTCGTTGATGCTGAGCTCGTTGACAAGGTCAGACAGCTCCTCAAACGCCATCATCTCGGCGCCAGCAGACCTGCGCAGAAGCGCAACCGTGTTCGAGAACCCGTCCGCATCTCGGTCCCACCCATTTGAGGCGACGTAGTCATCGAAAAGGTCTTGAAGGACACTTAAGTCCGACGTCTGCGCCGTCACGTTGACAACCAATTGGCGTACAGACGAAAACTGATAAAGAAACGAAACAATCTTTAGACGCTGCGCTTTCCGTTTCTTCGCAGCCTTTTTGCGCTCCTTTTCCTTTTCTTTCGGCTCCTTGTCAAGAGGGTCCCCCCCTGACTCTTCAGCCGCCCTATCCTGTCCTCCACCAAATGAACCAACAAAGCCGTCATCTCCCCTTCCTTTTTTCGCCTTTATGGACAGCATCACCTGCCGAATGCTCTCCCTTTGCTCCACAGACAGCTGAATCTTGGTCCTGCTGTCACCATGCTCCGAGAGCCCGTTCTCGGCTTCAACAGCCACCTCATCTTGAGGGTCTCCCTCATTCAGCTTCCGGACCACCTTATCCGCCTCACCTTTGTCCACAGTCATCGGCTCCGACACGACAGTCTCCTTTCCAACACCCTTGCCCTTCGATTTTCTGGATTTCTCCATTTCACTGCGTGTCGACGCTGGCTCGACCACAGGCTGCCTCGACGTCTCACACTTTGACCCGGAGCTGTCGTCAGATGCCGCCGTGGCTGCTGCAGGGGAGTCGCCTTGATCGGAGGGTGCTTTCGCTTCCTCCAGCTGTGAGAGAGAGGGCGCAGCAGCCTGCAGCCGCATGGCAGCGTTTTTGCGCGCGACAGCTCTGCGCCCAAGCATGCGCGAGGTCTGCAAAGCCAGAGCAACTTGAGCAATTGCACCGCTGTCGCTGGACTGCGTTGCAATGCGATCGCCCTCAATCGAGTAAAATATATTCATGAGCGAGATGACGTTGACTTGAGCCCTTGAAATCAAATCGTCGCCAAGGACATTGAAAAATAGAACGCCCGTGCCTTCACGGTCGAACTTCATCGTAAGGAAGGAGGAGCAGGTAGCATACGGTAACATGAACCAACGTCGTGATATCAGGGGGGGGGGGGAGGAGAATATTGCCCCCGTCGTCCATGACCAGAGAAGAAGGCTTTCCGGAGGCAACAAACTTTGAGATGTTGCCTAGGGCGATTTCTCTGTGCTCGGAAGTCAAGAGGTCCGCAATGGAGTCGTCCTAAAAGGTCAGACTTGTGGCAGGGCGACACAAACGTCATGACAGTGCGACGGGAGGATGCTGTGCTCCTCCATGTGCTCGTGGATGACAGACGCCGCCAAGTCCTCAATTTGTTCCAAATCCTCTTCCACCCGTTCGCTGGCGTCGGCAAAGTGGACGACCTCAAAGAATGACATCATCCTCTTCACAACCATTTCCTGCAGAAGTCCAATGGGGGCGTCGCTTCCCTCTCCAACCATGACGCACTTTTCCTGCGTCTTTTCAACAGTCGACTGCACTAAGTGGAGTCTGATGCTGCCATTAGAGACCTCGAATCTACGGGATTATAACAATTTCGAGCTACAAACCCTGTTCGCGACCTCGCGATGATGGCCATGATGAGAGAGATTTGGCGGTGCAAAGCGCGGGAAGACGAAATCTTTCCTTTCGGCTTTTTCGCTCTTTCTTGCATTTTCTGGGCGACTTCCACAAACGAAATTGTATCATGAAGCAAGCGGGAGCCTTTGATGTCTCTTTCAACGATGGCTGGGTGATTTCAAAAGCAAGAAAAACAATATGTACCTCCCAGGCTGTCAAGAAACACCACAACGCAAGCAGATGACCAAATAGAACCACCAATGATAGGATCTTGAAGAAGCAATCTAGTGTTCTCTGATGCTATATTGACAGAGTAATCGATGAGGTAATGCACGAACAGGACCTTGAGCCGACTGAACACTTGAAGAAGGCGGAGGTTCTTCGTTTGGTTTTTCTTCTTGTACTCGAGTTCGTGATTGTGAGAAATTGTTACTTCGACCAATAGGGTACTTAATTTCGCCTCGGGAGATGTAACATTGTCGTCAGTGATGATTCCATCTTCATGAAGCCGGAACTTCGCCCAGGCACCCGGCCTAAACTCAGTCTCCAGGAGTGTAGCAAATATTCGCTGACACGAATTGACAAGATTTTCATCCACTTCTTCAGGGAGAACCTTGGACATCCGACAAGAAGAAAGAGTCACAATTTAACGATTATTAATTTAGTGGAATCAGAGCTCTATGGTTTACACTGCGATCATTTTGATCGTGTGCATCGGGATTATCGCCGGTTCTGTGTTTTTCAGCAATCGGCTGATGGGACTTCCTTACAAGGGATATCGAATTACACATCCTGAAACACAGGGCACTGCAGCTGCAGTGCAGAAACAAACCCTCAATTCTACCTACGGATTTGCAGTGCTTGCCGGTGTAGTCTTCCTTTCTACGTTTGGGCTAGCGTTGACAAGAGTCTACTGCTCGACGTGTCCTGTTTACTGACAAGTTCTTAATGATACCTTATTGTAACACGTTTTGTACAAACAATTGATGTAGAGAAAACTCCCCAATCGTGGTCTACTCGCTCATCCCAGCGTTTTCGTTTCCTGCGTATTTTGATCTCCAAGGTTGATGGGCCTTCACGTATGATCCTTTCTCTGTCTTCGGGGCGACGTTGTCGAACCGCGGCCTCTGCAACATAAGCGGTCTGCAGTCAAGGGCTATCACCGAATTCAGATCTATTCTTGGCTTGATAACGTCGGGATACATCTTTTTCCGTCTCTCAAACATTTTGGCCCTGTCCTCCCTCGCTGCTCTGTGTGCATGAACGTTTTACGCAGCAACGGATCAATACCTCTGGATATCAGGGAAGAAAATGCAGCCATCATCGTTTCGTTTGCACTTTGCCAGTAGCTCATCCATTTGCTCCCGGTCGTACCGCACAGTCTCCTTGATTTTGGAGTCACAATTCCTCAAGATTTCCTCTTCTTCTTTCAACGTCATCTTCGAGCTGCCCTTCGGAATGATACGAGCATAGACAACAGCAGTACCACATATACTCTCAAAATGTCTTCGTTGATCATTTCCGTGATCATGTCCGTGAGTTCCTGAACTCTTGAGAATGAAAGGAATCCAACGTCTACTTGATCTGTGAGGAGGTGCTGT
The DNA here is from genome assembly GCA_027487435.1 of Verrucomicrobiaceae bacterium. GTDB lineage: Bacteria > Verrucomicrobiota > Verrucomicrobiia > Verrucomicrobiales > Akkermansiaceae > UBA956. Next base: position 5,383 of record JAIYDP010000309.1, read on the forward strand.
CCCTTATACCCCCCTCTCAGCCTCCCTGCATGACTTAGCCTATGAAATCTCTACCAGAAACCATCAACAAGAACGGGCCCGAATTCGGCAAACAAGTAGAGCCGTGCGGTGCTTTCCGAATGAAATTTCCCAGGCGGGAAGAGGAACTTAGCACTAAGATACAGACATTCTTACAGACCTTAAACAAATTGGCCTCATCAACCCAATCGGACACTGCATTCTGTGACTTCACTTCAGGTAACGGCAGCTTCGCAATTCCGGCTAGTTTCAGAGGGCGACCCAGAACCTTTGGTGGCTCTCTAGGGCTCCTTGGAGGAGAGTCAATTTTCTCCTTCTTGACTTCTTCGACCGCAGGTTTTGACGGAGCAGCTTTCGGAGGCATCAGCCGTTAACAAACTCAAAATCTGTATATTTATCTATTTGGTACAGCTTGGAAGTTACAACGCTACTGCAACAATCACGGGGCATTCGTGTGCCTCGTAGAGGATACAACAAAGCGAGAGTCAACACGAGAGAATAACTGCAACGCTTTCGACTTCACCCGGTCGCTGATTGCGTCTTCTCGCATTCGCACCTTAACAGCGTGAACAAAGGCTGCATGAGCTGATGCCATTGCAGACGTTTGAGGATGTCGCAAAAACACCTCCATGACTTGCAAACACGCTTCGAGGCTGTTTGTATCAACGCTCGTTTGAAACACTTTCGTCATCTCGTCAATGAAGTTGAGCTCGACGAAGCTCTGGGCTGCTAACGGGACCACTGACAACTTCTGCACTGCAGTTATGCACGCAAAGCACAGCTGATCATCCGACGAGAAGTCATGCATGCACTTGATGATCGCAGCGGGAATTGGTTCAGTGATAATGACCTTGATATGCTCTTCGCCCACAGAAACATTCGCAACGATAACGGCGCTCAAGTATCGAATATACTTGCTGGACCCATCATTTAGATGCTTTAAGCAAGTGACGATCAACTCATCGCAAAAAATGCTCTTCGATTCCTCCTCACTTTCCGACTGCGAAAGAAGCGCGAGAAGCTTTAGAGTTTGAATGAACTCCAGCTCGTTGGACTCGGACCCCATCTCAATCAAGCGGGGTACAACGCTTGGCTCGTCCGCTAAAAATGACCTCCGCAAAGACTCGTGAAAGCAAAGCTGCTCAAAGGCGTACACCATCGCTGATCGCACTGCTTCCTCTTTCTCCTCCAGGAATTGAGACTTGATCAGGAACACACAGTCAGTGGTTTGCAGCTCCGGAAGTGCAAGTTGGGTGCGGGCCAGGAAAGATATTGCACGAGCGCTATGTAGGCGACGGATAGGATCCGAGACGGACAGGTTGTGCAGAAATGCTTGCAAAAACTTGTGTTGCAGCAGTGTTGGGATGACGTCAGCGCTGAGACACAGATTGGCCATTGTCAGCAAACCAATCTCAGCTTCGTCGGGTACTCCTTCCGTCGACAAATTTCGTAGGCTGTGTCATTAGAAAAGATGATCAAGCGGATACATGTCCAGGATTTCAGTCGTCAGAAACTTTTTTCGAACCTCGTGATTTGAAATAGTTAAGTTACAGACGCACAGAAGAGCTTCATAAACATTTTCCTTTTGCAAAATTTTATCAAGGGCTACTTCGACTACTCCGCTCCCGATGATAACTCCGATCACGGCATCGTCAGTCGACAGGGACAGCATGCGGAAAATGTGAACAGCAAAGAGGGCGTAGTCTGCGTCATGGTGAAGAAGGGAGACCAGAAATTCCAAGTGGTTTTCGGCGACCTCCTTCCGTGCCTAGAGGATTATCATCACAGCGGCACGACTCACATCTTCTTGAGAACACAGGAGCCCGACCCATCGGAGAAGAAGCCCGCGAATTTCAAAATCTTCGTCTTTCTTGAAGGCTTCAAAGATGAGTTTCATGATTCCAGGTCTGTATTGCTCCTGAAGATCGATTTTGCTGTGGAAGCATTTCCGCACAACGTCCTTTAATCCATCCACCTTGAGTTGCCGCTTCTTCTTTGAAAACAGCAACGTCATCAGTTGAGACAGAGACTCGGACACTTGGACCTCTTCTAATTCAGGGCTAACCTTTGAGCTTCGAGAAAAGATGGAGCAGCCCATCTCCGCATCGGTTGAACAGTGGTTTTGACAATGATTGATGGGACGTGTGTCCAAATGAGTTCTGGATTTCAGAGTAGCTTGAGAAAGACGGGAGACAAAATGCATCCAGTAGGAGGCGTCATCGGAGACTTGTTTCACGCCGAACTTGGCTCCCCTTAGAAGAACAAATTCAAATCTCTGTGCGAAGTTCGTTGGGCCATTCATAAAAAGAAGAGCTTTGCTGGCATTGCTCATTCTTTTTACTGTTGAAAGGAGTTGGTTAGGCCACGAGATGTGTTTTCTTTCAATGTTGTGATGATGTCCATAGACCCCACGTTAGACCCTTGAAAACCGAAACATGATGGCCAATGCGGTCATGGCGCAGCGGCGTGCCGCTGCTTCCAATTATGCTAATGCTGCTCTACAGAGAATGAATTCGACAACGTCTAGAGAGTCTGATCCCATCTCTGCTGACATGCAACGAGCTGGGGAGTTTGAAGGCGATATGCAAATGGTGGATCGCCTGGGCCAAGGAATCGACGCCTATCACCGTACAAGACTGTCCACCAAAGCAAAAGAGAATCGTCGGACGTCAATGTCCATTACAGTGGGGGACACCGTTTATGACATTCCTCTTGACGACCCCATGAATCCTGCAAAGGTGCCCCCGTTCGTCTTTCTTCCAACTTCAAGACCGAAGCTCGTCTGGGACTGGCTTGGAGCCGTCCTCATCTTGTACACCTCTATTCTTGTCCCTTGGGAGTTCGCCTTTCAACCCGACGTCAACTTCGCTCTGCTCGCTGCAAACGTTTTTGTTGACTTCTACTTCATTCTCGACTTGTTTCTCAACTTCAGAGTCGCAGTGTGTCATGAATCCGGGCAGTGGATTTACAGCTCCAAACTCATTGCCCTTCTCTATTTTAAGAAGCAATTTTGGATTGACGCTATTCTCTCAGTCCCCTTCGAACCCATCACCCGCGCACTCGGCGGAAGTTCGGCTGCCCGCGCCTTCTCCATCTTCCGCTGCGTCCGCCTCGTTCGGCTAGGCCGTGTTTCCCAAAAAACGGAAGAACTTGGAGTGTTCCCAAACATGTTCAAGCTCATCAAGCTGCTGTCCGTGTACCTCCTCACCGCCCATTGGGCCGGCTGCGCATATTACTTCTTGGGGCGCTATCAGGACCCCAGTGCCAACGGGAATGGGAACCCCCCGTGGATCGTTGTGAAGGGATTGGTGGACGCGTCTGTTAATTCCCGATGGATCACGTCCATTTATTGGGCAATGACGACGCTTGTCACAGGTGGGTTGGAATGACGTTGCTTTTTTATTTCTTTTGATTGCATTTCGATTCATCTGACATACCGCTTTAGTTGGTTACGGAGATATTTCGGGCTACACGAATCCGGAGCGCATTTACGTCATGTTCGTCCAGATTACGGGAGGTTGGTTGCAAGCGGCGTGACTTACGTCGAAGCAATCCTCTCTGCGTTCGTCTTCGGCAACATGGCGCTGCTCCTGTCGAAATTCGATGCCGACGCAAACGCCAAAATTGATATTTTGGACTCGGCGGAGTCGTACATGCGCAAGACGGAAGTGTCGACGGACATTCAGAAGCGGGTGCTGTCCCTTCCCCAACCCCTTGACTTTTTCAGACTCGGACGCAGATCCTTCTTGACTCCTCCATCCCTCAAGGCATCTCCGTCCCCAATGTTGTGTCGGAACTCCCGTTTGGAGTCAAGTCCGACCTTCTCGTTTCTCTCTACGCCGCCGTGCTCGATCGGGTCTCCATTTTTAAAGGACTTGATGGCAACGTTCTTCGCTCCCTTGCCACGTACGTGCAGCCCCGCATGTTCGCGAAGGACGTCATTTTGTTTGAGGAGGGGGAGTATGATCGAGACTTGTACATCGTCGCTGCTGGCCATGTCTCCCTCACTTGCAGTTCAGGCCTGGTACTCTGACATCCTTTACTTCGTTGATGTGTCCAGGCTGAAAACCGTGTCGTCGAGGCTGGCTTCACAGTTGGCGAAAGCCAATTCTTTTTTGGCGGAAAGCGCGTCGAGACCGCCCGCACTCTCACCCGATCGGAGCTCCTTCGTGTCCCAAGCCGCTTTATTTCGGACCTCACGCTCGAGCACCCCGACCTGTTCAAAATTATCCGCGAAGCTTCTGGTGTCAGTGCGCTGCGTCGAACCAACGCCAAGGCGGCGGCAGCGCCACCATTGGCGGGAGCGAAAGCTATCCCGCCTCCACCAACGGCACTAGCTGCGGAGGTTGACCGGCGCAAGTCGTCAGGAGGAACAACGGCTGCGCCAGCGGGAGCGCGCTACAACAGCATCCCTGCGGCGCTGAAGAGGGACGGGAGCGGCCGGCTGAGTGACCAAGAAGATGATGTGCCGTCGCCACTCCCTGGCGCGACGCGGGCAGCTTTGGTTGAGGATGACACGAAGGGGGGGTACAATTCTGATGGGGGGGCTGGCCCCCCTGGGTTGCGGAAGAAGTACACATCGTTCCGTCAAGTGACCCCAGTGACAAGGGCTTTGTCAATGAGACCCGGCGCCAACTCTCAAGGGGGGAGCCCTTCTGCGTCGGCGGGGTCGTCACCGCTTGCGCGTCAAGCGAGCACGTCAGCGGTGGGGAAATTTGGTGCGGGTTCTGACGTCGAAGGGGTTGCGGGGTACCTCTCATCTGGGGCAGTCGTAACACGTGCGCTTGTCAGCTCTTGCATGATTGTGTGTAGAATTTATCAGGGTGTATCGCATTATTGTAAAAGGAACTTTGAATATTTGTTGGACAACGGATATCAACTGATTTCATCTTGTGATGGAACAACTTGAAGCGTCACAAAGTCGAACAGAACTGGCAGAAGCAAAGCGCCCTGTCAGCTCTGTCTCTTCGGACGCAAGCAGATGTGGACCACAGTGGGCACGTGCTCGTCTCTTTGCGAAGACGAGAATGGAGCTTTGGGCAAGATAAGTGTGCGGGGGACATGTCAAACAGAATTTACACACACGCACGCACAGATTCGACACTCACAAACAAAATTTAAAAACTATTGGCGGTTGCCTCACTCCGAGAATGGCTGGTGCTCGCCAAGGCGAGTCAAAACTTTCCAAGCGCAGTGCTTTCGCGCTTCGTCAAGAGATGACCCCTCCGCGTCAATAAGCATCTGACCGGTGAGAGGCGCGTCAACCAAAACGCACCTCCGATCCGACAAAAAGGCCGACGCGGAAACGGGGAGACTTACCAAATGCGTCTACGCTATCGAGGACCCTAACCTGTCAGCTTGATACGACGGGGTTGCAACCTGTACTCTGGAGTCAAGCGGAAGCGACGATGGGCAAGATTTTGAAACAACGTGATCGGGTCCCACGGCCTTTCCCCTGACTCGAGGGTCTCCCTGATCTTTGGGAGGATAAGCTCGTTGACAAAGACGGCGCATTGCTCCAGGCCTGTTGCATCAAGACGCAGCTAACAAGGGGCGGGTACCTGAGTCCAAGTACACGGCTCCGATAAGGGATTCCACAACGTCGGCAATCATCGTCTGCTTGGCTTTTCGGACAACATCGTCGGGGGTCTCAGCAACAAGGCGACGGTCGGAGGAGAGAATGAGGGGCCAAACATCAAGGACACGCGACCCCACGGCGGCGAGTGCGTCGTTGTTGACAAGCCGAGCCCGCTCGGAAGACATCTTTCCTGAGAGATGAGAACATGCAGATAGCCGATCGTGATAGATTAAAATGACTCAAGTGAGGGGGATGCAACAATACCTTCGAGTGCTGATGTGCTGACAGATTGGAACACGAATGAGGTTGCGAAAAAGTGGAGAAGAGAGTCTCCAACAAACTCTAATCTCTTGTACGTGAGCCCATCAAAATCTCGCTTGCGAGAGGAGTCACGATGCCTATCAAGAAAGCTTCGATTAATGAAGCATTGGAGAAGGAGGTCTTTCCTTGCGAAGGAAATGGAGAGAGGCGTAAACACGCGTGCTTCAAAGTCTTCTAGACTACTAACGTATCCTCGAGGATAAGGAAGCCCGAGAAGGCAATCCTCGATGAGCGAGGAATCTTGCATCCACAAGGGAGAGGTGTTTGGCTGCATGATGTCTCGGACCAGCACGCCAGCCTCTTGATGCAGAGGGGGAGGCAGTCTACCTTTGCGGAAGAGATAATTCCTCATGTTGGAGATTGGCTCATTCTCCAAGTGAGAAAGCTTCCTTGACAAGACCCGATGAGACGCCAACTTGTGACAGTTCACTGCATCGTCAGGCCCCTCAACGTGAGCCGATTCAGTGTCGACAAAGCGATGTTATTCTATGGAAACAAACGAAGCGCAAGTTACGATTGCAAAGAATCGTTGCGTACCTGAGCAAATTCTCCACACCGAGGAAGCCCACATCCTCAAATTTCTATACGGTTTACTTATTAGTTAAGCGAACTCAAAGTGACAGAAATGTGCGCTCCCTCGTCGCTCTCCATCTCTTGTCTTCCATGATCTGCTCCACAAGAGCCGTCTGAAAACAATAAGCGAACAAACTTGTCTCAAGACCTTGTACTTAGTCCACTGTCGTTGCTTCGTCAGTTGCTGATCCCAATCGCGCAATTGAGCCGTGTAAGTTATCACGACCCTCTGAAGCATCTCCTCCAGTTCGTTTGTAAACATAACCATGTTTTCCAAAAGAGTGACCCAGGGCCACTCGAGAACCTCAACGGACCCATCCGCGACGTAGGTAAATGGACTGTCGGCTACGGCCAGTCAGATCTATCTTTTCATAGACACCTGGGGCGCTCAAATAGTGTGCCGTGTCAAGTTTCACCCCGAACATTCCTTCGGGTCCAAACCAATCCCTGTGGGTTAACGTGACGACATGAGGTCCATAGCGATCGTCCGCTAAATCCACTTCTCGAGGTCGAGGCAATAGCTTTGATGGTGAAGATGGTGGAGAATTGAGCGAAGGGCCATTAAGTCGAGTTCTCTCATCAGAAAGGCTTCTGAGAGTTGCATCCACAGAGGCCACCGCCATTTGAGGGCCATCCCATTGCTTTTGACAGCCGTAGAGGGACAGAAACAGTTTTCTGTTAACAAATTCCTGATCATCTTTGTCAGCAGACGCTATCTCTGCTCTCTGCGTAATCAGCTTCATTTATAGAGGCTTGCCGGCTGGTGCACTCCTGACGTTGCTTCAGGGCTGTGTTGGCGATGGACAGAGACACTTCCACGCAAAATGAAGAAAAGTGAAGGCACCAGCTGACCCTGCTTGAGGAGGATCTGCTCCGTGGAGTAGATCCTTCGTTGGAACTGCAGAGCCACTCTACAAAAGTCAAAAAGGAGATTGCACACATGCCGCTGAAGGTGCCTATGATCCCATGTCGAGCCCAGCAAGTCAATCGATGAGAGGAAATTCATTCTCTCTCTCGCTTCGTTTTGACGAAATTGCTTTCTGATGAGATGCGACGACTACGCAACACACTTTTGCAGCATGCACAACGTAAAATAGGGTGGACGGCTTCATTCTTTTTCTCGTTAGAAACACCCGTTGCATCACCACGGAGGAAACGCATCAAAATTCTCTTCCTTCGTGACGCCTTCTCCCGTTTGGTCTTTGGTGCCCAAATGGTCCAGGTCGAATTTCCAAAATATTCTGCGCTTGGGTTCAACAGGGTGCACTTGTGTGCTCCTGTAAACGTTAGTAGAAATTTGAAAGCTTTGCTACTCAGAATCTTGCTTTGAGGAAGATTTCTTTTGCAGCTTCTAGATTTGTCAGCACTGGCTCTGAAATCTGAAGAGACCGGCAATGCGAGCCCACCACCAATGAGAGAGCGCAGTTTCTCAAAAGAAAACACGCGGCTTTCACGTTTCTGCTCGTTGAGAAACGCAACATGAGATAAACCCTTCCAAACTCTTTCTTAACTCGAGCTTCCATCGCGTTTACTGTTCCCTGAAATGACGATGGAGAAGGCGGACACTGCTCATAGAGGTTTGTCGAGTTTCTTCCTGCTTTCATTCTTGCGAGTCCTTTAGGAGGACTCTCTGGAGCAAACGGTGTACTCATCGTTGACCAAGATTGCAAACGCAGGGTGGATCACAACTTTGACATGCCAGTGGAAGACGAAGAGACCGACTATACCGAAATGATACCCACAGGCGACTTAGTTGGCAAGCAACATGGTCGTAAGGATAAGTGCGCCCAATCGAATTTCGAAACCACAGAAAGACCTGTGTGAGAAACTGCTCTTGTGGAAAAGGATGACTTTGATTGACTTTGATGCATTTGGAATGAATCGAAATCGTGAATATGTGTCCATGACGAGGGCATTAGTTAGGGTTCGGTATTCCTCTGCTCTAGGTGAATATGTTGCTGTAGTAGGGAGCAGCAGCTTCCTAGGTTGAAACCTCATGTCCGCTCTGATTTCACAGGAGGGTGGAACACCATGTCGGCAGTTCCACTTCGTGAATCCAGGTATAATCTCCTGTACAGTTCAATGACGTGATAGTCCCGGTATTTGGGATGGGGCCATCATTGGCTATCCATCTGAATCTGTCCAATACAAGTACATTGTGGTCCTAGACCGGGTTGGCGAGAGCGTGCGATGGGAAGAAGACATTTCCAATCGCCACTTTCAATTTTCATTTGAGATCCAGGACATTGACGATGGGGTCTTTAATGGAATCCGAAATCATGTCTTACCAGCTCCTGCTCAAAGGAGGCCTGTTTCAGTTCCGCCTAAGTTTCCTACACTCATCCATCAGATTGACTACCGATCGCAAGCTCTTGATGCAATTGACGTTGATTCGATATCCAGGGTCGTTTTCGTGGACTCCTTCCTCCCCCTCTGTGTCCTTCCCAACGTACCTCTGTCAATTGATGCCTTCATGTGGGACTTCTCAGTGGTCCGCGGGTGTCTTCAGGATCTTCCCCGTCCAAAAGAGAAGCTTTGGATTGGACTATTGCCCTTGCCTGACGTAAGTGCCGAATTGCAGCCAAGACTCCGGGCACAACTGTTGGAAAAATTTAATTGCATCCCTGTGTTTTTGCCTTCTGGGATGCAAAGTAAGTTTTATGACAGGTTCTGCCGCATGTATCTGAGACCGGTGTTCTATCATCAGATTCATGAGCCGACAGCTGAGAGAATTCGAGAATATGACGGACTGATGGAAGCATACAGAGAGGCAAACAGGGCGTTTGCTCGCGTCGTTTTGGAATTAATCAGAGACACCGACGTCGTCTGGATTTTTAACATCGAGCTCATGCTTCTACCGTCCCTTTTGAAGCAAAAGAGCTCCGACGCTGCCATCGGCTTCTGGTTTCACACCCCTTTCCCCTCCTCTGAAGTGTTTCGGTAGATCCACTTCTTTTCCAGTATCTGACGTGTTAGCGTCCTTCCATGTCGCGCAGAACTCCTGGAGGGAGTTCTTGGTGCAGATCTTGTCGGCTTCAACATTTTCGACTATTGCGGACATTTTCTCCACAGCACGTCTCGTTTGTTGAGCCGAAGCCACCAATCGCTTTCGGGAGGTCTCCTTGGCATTCGTGTGGAGCGAAGACATGTTCTTCTTCACTCATCGCACATTGGATTGGACGTTGACCGCGTTCGAGAGATCATTCAGGTCGCTCAGATCGAAACTTGCTCTGATCTCTTAGAGAGAGCGAGTGCAAGCTCTTTCTTCTGAGTTAACAACAGCTTTTATGGGCCGTGCTGTGATTATTAGCGAGGACAGAATGGGAGAACAGTCGGGCATCTTGCTCAAGCTTGAAGCGTTTGCAGTGTTCTATCGAGAAAGCAGGCGGCCTTGTGTTCTCATCCAATTGATCAACACGACACCGCCAGATCCCGTGTACCAAAGTCGAGTCGAGCAGCGAGTAGCCGAAATCAACTCAGAGTTTCCTGGACTCGTTCAGCTCATGCTGGAGCCTCTGCCGTTTGAAGATCGGTTCGCCTACTTTGCAATCGCCAGCGTTTATCTCAACACGGTCATTCGGCTCGGACTTGACTTGGCTCCCCTTGAATATGTAATCTCTCGCGGGGAATCGAGTGCTGTCGTCATCAGCGGTGATTTTCATTTTGCAATTCTGAGCGTGCAGAATTCGCCGGCACGAGCCGTGCAATGTGTGGAGCGTGTTTCATCAACCCCTTTTCAATATCTCAGATTAAGGACGGCATTGAGAGATCACTAGGGCCAAGGAATTCGAATGAACTTTTCCTCAGCGTGTGCAACTTCACGTTGATGCAATGGGCTCAGCAGGCCATTGAGTGGATCCAACGAGGTCGCCGAATGAGAGAGCTTGCGTTGGACGCAACTGCATTTAGGATCCATGACCGAGTTCAATCTGACGATGGCGAACACGAGGTCCCTCACCTCCCTCTGAGCTTATATTTTAGCCGCTGCGGTTTGAAAGTCTCCAAAATTTATACATATCTTCATTCTCTCGTTTGATCCTCATTGATTATGGTCGAGTCGTGCGCAGAAACCGAGTTCCCCCCGAACGGCATTTCCTCAACCTCCTTGATCGCCTGACTAGAGACCGCCGTAATGTCGTCTTCATCGTGTCTAGTAGGAAAATCAAAACCCTTGTGGAGGACTTTGGGACGATTCAAGAACTTGGGTGAGAAGAATGCATCGCACCGTGACGATGCAGCATTGCAGCCGAGCACGGCTATTTCTACAGGTGGAATTCCCGAATGGATTGGACGTTGATGGTTCGTGGAGTCGACCTCTCGTTTCAGCCGCGTGTTCTGGCCACACTGACTTCTTACGTCAATCGCACCAATGGCAGCTGGATTGAAACGAGAGGGAGCTCCGTTGTTTGGTGAGTGCATACTCCATCTTTCTCAATGCGTAGGCACTATGAGGACTGCGATCCTGAGTGGGGCACTCTGCAAGCGTCCCAACTAATACACGACATTGATGCGTTGCGTCTTCCCGTCAGCATTCTTTCCTCCTCTGGATTCATTGAAATCGGTCCCCAATTCGTGACGAAAGCAAGGCTAGTGTCAAATCTCGTCAATGCACTACGACAGCAAAGGTTTCCTTGCCCTTCAAAAACTCAACCAAACAGGAGGCCTGCCGACTTCGTCTTGTGCTTTGGCGACGACCGCTCTGATGAGGACATGTTCGCGTACTTGCAGCAGATGTCTGAACGGTGCGTTTCGAACGTCATCACTTGCACAGTCGGCGTGCGGCCCTCCAGTGCTCACCACTACGTACGTTCGCCCGACGAGTTCTTCACGCTCCTCACACAGCTCGCTGACAACTGATGAATGGCGCAAGCTTGGTCGCTTGCGCTGGATCTGTATTGCTCAATGAAAAACAAAGGAGGAGCATAAGTGAACGGCCTCAAATGACTGGATGAGAATTCCACACCCGAAGCGAAGCTTGCCGAATTTGAATCGCGAATGTATGCCGTTACTGTGAACGTTGTTTCTTGCAGACAATTGCGGTCTGCAGACGCAGGTGGGGCCTCTGATCCTTACGTGTCCGTCAATGTCCTCGGACGATCGCCCTCTGCCGCGCAAAAAACCGAAGTCATCAAGAAAACGCTGAACCCTGTGTGGAACGCGTCCATTCTGCTCGCAGATGTTGCGCCTCAGGATTCGATTGTGTTCCAAGTGTTTGACTACGAGCGCTTTGGAAAGCATGACCCTCTGGGGTCTGTTGCGGTTCCTGTTGGGACTGCTTTGCAAGTTTGCCAGTCTGGACGGCCTGCTGTGTTCCGTCTTCCTGACCAGTCTACTGGCGAGATTGAAGTTGGGTTCTCGTTCAATCCACCACCTC
>JAIYDP010000356.1 GCA_027487435.1 Verrucomicrobiaceae bacterium
AAGGCTGCTGCGTCAACCGTTGCGACACTGCGGCGCGACACTGCGAGTCCAAAGTACCGCGTAGCAGCGATTCGGAGATTCGAATTTCCGTCAACTTCCGCGCCGTCCAGGGCTGCGAAAACGGCCCCATGGATTTGGGCCACCTGGCTCATAAGGGGGGGTGGCTGTGATGCACATAGGACTCCGGCGCGACTTTGACAACCGACGCGAGGCAGCTAAGCAGCGCACCGCGCGCGTTGGGGTTGCGCGACTTTTCGAAGCGCGGGACGAGCTCTTCGGCGGCGAAGGCGAACAAGTCGAGGGGGATCGAAGCGAAGGGAGGAAATGACGTGTCGTCGTCAGCATCGTCGTCTGATTCTGCGGCGTCTGCGCGGTGAGTGGCTGAGGGAGGGGGCTCAAGAGACCGGATAAAAGCGCATCCTCAAGGGCCTTCAGAGCGCGCGCTGCGACGGGGGACGATGCGTCCGCGATGGCGGAGAGAAGGGGGGGCCTAACTTGCGGCCAGAGCCTTCGGGCCATCAGCGAGGGCGGGAGGAGTGGAACCTCAACAGCGACGCGAAGCGGCGCATCAAAGTGCCGACGAAGCGCCAGGCCTCAGCGCGAACGATGTCGTCGACGCCCTCTTGCAGCGAGACGAGGCAAGATTCAAAAAGGACGCGAAGGGGCGCCGCGATGTCAGTCGTCGGCTCGCGCGTAGGCCACTCGTCGGCGTCTCGAAGCGTCGCAAAGGAGTGGCTGGAGCCGAAAAGCGTACAGAGGCACGCTAGCGCCGCCTGGCGCGTCGCAGCGTCCCACCCCCCGGACGCAGCACCCGCCACCCCGCGCAAGACGCGAGGGAGGAGGCCAGGGCGGAGTCGCGGGTAGGGGGTCGCGTGGAGGAGCGTCCCAACACACTTTGCGGCTTAAGACAATAAAAATGCGGCTGGACTTTGACGGCGAGGGAACGGACGTTGGCGGCACGCTCGCCCTCGACGAGAGGGAGGAGGGCGAGGTGGAGGTTGCGGAGGGCGGCACCGAGGCTGTGGGACATCGCGACGAAGGCGCCATGGCGGGAAGATTCCTCCGCGACTTGGAGGAAGCTTTTGGACTTGTCGACCATTGCCTGAACGGTTAGGGGAGCCGGTCGCGGGTTGGGGGACAAGAAGTAGGGAGAGTGCTGCGGCTCTGATGCGGGGCTGCGCCTCAAAGAGATGAAGGAGGTTGAGAGGGCGGGCGGGGTCGAATGGTGCGGCACGATCCGACACGAGGGCAAGAAAATGAGGGTGGAGGAGCTTGGATGAGAGTTTGGCCTGCGAAAGAGGTTAAAAAAGGTCACTTCAAGCTGACAGCAGACGTGAGGGCGGCGAGGGCTGGAAGGAGCAGGCGAGCGTCGAAAGACGTGCGCGGCGCGGCGCGGGGGGTGGACGTCTCAGGGTCGGAGCTTTCAAAATCGGATTCTCCAAAGCGTGGAGGGGCGGGAGAGGTGGGGGCTGGGGTGAAGTCAGGGGGGGGGGGGAATCGGGGCGACGCTGAAATGGGGCTGTGACAGCGCGAATGAGGAGCTGAACGGCGGACGCAACGTCGGCGAGGGGGGGGTCTGGAGGGGGGGGCTCGAGCAGAGCGACAAGAGACTGTGCGACAGCTCGGGAGACATGCTGGGAATAAGATGCGTTGGAGAGGACACTACGGCGGGGGGGATGCCGCTGGGGAAGGCCCTGGGGAGGGAACCGACGAGAGTCCGAGCAATAGCGGGGGTGGGAGGGGTCTCAAATTTGTGAGCAACGACGGCGGGCATCAACGGTTTTGAATAACAGCAGGCACAGAGAGGATAGGTGGACAAGGGAGGAGGGATTGGATGATGGGACAAGACGTGCAATGTTTGAGAAAAGCACGGTCCTTGTCTACAGAGTAAGATAGATCTCGACATGCGAACGTCAATTGGTAGAGGAAAGAGATAAACGATGGCTTCGAGTATTTCAAACAAAACTGTGTACTTCGCATCGGGTTGTGGAGCTTGCAATGCCAGCACAATTGCATCGACAGCTTTGGGGACGTCTTGTGACAGTTTCCCACTCTGATGAATGAGAATACCTTTGGAAAAGATAACCCTCAGTGACATCAAGCTGCTTAGATGGAGTTGGAGAACAGAAACGTCGGCATCCTCAGACAAATCGCAAACGAGTTTCAACAAATTTGCCATTAATTTAACGACCAATTATTAATAAATTTGAGAATGGTCAATCCTGCTCAGGTCGTTCTCGGTCTGTTTTTCGGTGCCTTCACGTTGTTGTCTGCAGTTCTGGAAGTTCCAGTTTGTATCGGAGAGAAGGTCTCACCGACGTCTTCAAACTATTTCGTGCAGAACTCGTATGACTGGGGCCTCAAGGTGGCAATGGCAGCATCGTCTTCTCACTGCCAAGGCAGACATGATCTGGGTGAAGCAGCCTGTCTGGTCCAGGTGTGCTGTGTGTCTTCACTGCTTCTTCTTCGCCCCTTTCTACCTCTTGTTTTCTGTTGGTTTGTTCGCTGGCTGGTCATGGATCGACTTGCCAGCTGCTGTTGTTTGCGGGATGAAGCTCTACGCTGGAGCCGTAAGCCCTTTCCTGATCGCTTCTGAACGCGCAGCTCTACATGGTCGCTAACCTGCTGGACAATGACTTCCCCCCCCCGTCGCCCGCTTTGTTTGTGTTTCAGTCGTCCTCCTACATGCTCATCCCCGCGTGGATGTTCGTCCGAAGCATTTCTCGCTTGAGCAACAAAATAAAGCAGAAATCCGCGTAACATATTGTACAGAAACTCTACATCACATTTCTCGGCCGGGTTGTCCCATGGGGCCACGAGGACCAACCTGCATCGTCAGCCTTCACGACGACGGCGCTTACGGGTCCTTGCGGCCCTTGAGGCCCAGGCCCCCCAACTGTCCCGCGGGCACCCTGGGGGCCCATGACGCCTCCGACGCCAGGGACGCCAGGGAGGCCTGGCCTGCCTTGTAGTCCACTGCTGCCGACCTTTGCATATAAAACTCACAATCAAGCGAAAAGGTACAGGCCCTGCTGCTCCGCCAGGTCCAGGAGGTCCTCTCTGGCCAAGAGCACCCGTCTATAGCTATCAGGAATCGACTGGGGACGACAGGAATACTCTCCCTCGAAACCCAGGGAGCCCTTGACGTCCGCGACGACCAGCCTGTCAAATTACACAGCCTCAAGACGCATCGCACCTTGCCCGGCGCCCCCCGCGCCCCTGCAGGCCCCATGTACCCCTGAGGACCGGGAATACCTCGAGCACCATTCCGTCCTGGCAGTCCATCCAAACCATTCGCCCCATTTCGCCCTGAATAGCCCCTCGGGCCTCGAAGACCGCTCTTCCCGACTCGGCCTTGTGGCCCCATAGCGCCTCGCTTGCCGGGTCGCCCATCTGAAAGTATCAGCCGGACCATATCGTAATGCTAACCGTCCCCTTTCCGACCCGGGAAACCAGGCTTCCCGACAACTGACCCTGGGAGACCAACAGGCCCTCGAGTGCCAACATCTCCAGCGCGCCCACGTGCACCAGGCGGCCCTGCAGGACCGGCTGGCCCCACTGGCCCTCTCGGACCCACGGCATCCTTGACTGCCTTTGCCTTCATTGCTGTAAGCCTCTTCAGAAGCCTTTTGTTCCTTTGATGCATGCTGCGCAGTCGAAGGGCCATCCCGGTCAGGTTTGCGTAGAGGTCTGAAGACTTGCGTTTTGCCTTTCGAAACTTCTGCAACGATTACTGCATTCAAACACAGACAATACCCTCCGCAATGACTTCAAGCCGTCTTCAACCTTGTCCAACTTACGCATGTCCGAAAAGATGGTCTTGTAGATGCTGCCGCGAACCACTTGCTGCTGCACAACCTCCGGAGAAACAGGACGTTGTCGTTGGACAGACGTAGAGGCCGCTATGCGCAGAGACTTCGAAGCTTTAACCAAATTCGACAAAATCTTCTTCCAGTCGAGATGGACTCGAACTCGAATGCGAGTCTTCCTCCCTGACCGCTTCGTCACAACCACTTTTGTCGCTCGTGAAGTTGATGCCTGCAGCTCGACGAATCGGCCCTCGCCATTGTCGAGCGATAGTGCGATCAGAGTCGCAAACCCGAAGAATGTAAGGAGCCCTGCTGCAATCGCAAGGCGACTCTTCATGACATGCAAAAAAGGAAGTGATGTTAACAAACAAATTGAAGAAAATAGAGCTGGACTAGGGGGACTTTTCTCCCTCCTCTTCTAATCGCTTCGCATCTACGCAGTCGTCCTCCGCTGTGACACTGTCTGCGTTCACAGCATTTTTCGATGTTGTTGCCCTCAAACCGTTGTAATCAATCCTCTCGGCCTGCCCACTTTTCCCTCATTTTTGATGCTACGAGGACTATTCAAGCAGATGAAATTCCATGTCCCTCCCTCTCAATTCCACAGGGTCATTATGTCTATCGCTATCTTGTCTGAGTGTCGTTGACCGCTTGTGTTGATGGTGGAGTGTGCTCACAACGAAACCCTCTGTCGCAGAGCCTCTCTGCTTTGCAGGATTGTTCTCTGCGGATATCATGAGTCTAGTTGATCGCGACAAACCCTGTCTCACAATGATTTACTACTTGCTGCAGCTCGTCAAGGTGTTCAATTCAGCTGGCCCTTGGTGGCGCAGAAAGTCCTCTCTTTTCGGCTTGCTCTGCAGGCCGAGAAGGCAGAGGCACTTCAGAGAGAAAATGAAGGAGCCTCACAGTCTGACAACTTCAGAGAAACACTCCATCCGGCGCTGCTTGTTTGGTTCTATCTGCACCAAGTGCTCGCCAATTTCCTTCCAGTCAGGCCGAAGCATCCAATGGCCCCTATCCCAAAGCCATTTTGCTCTCTTTGGCGCTGTGTCGCCCATGCCGACGGCGTGGACAAGGTACGGATTTGCACGTCCATCCAGTCCGCTGTGAGAATGTTTGTGTACGCCCGCAGTACCCCC
>JAIYDP010000502.1 GCA_027487435.1 Verrucomicrobiaceae bacterium
AATTTTGAGGCGGGTGTCAAACATCGATTTAGGGAAAGATGAATTTATTTTATCAACATCGAGATCGATGTCGAAGAATGAGTAATTTGCTGATTTTAGGTTTCGTAGATTTTGATCGTTGATTTGACGTTTAACGGAATTTGACTCCGAGATCTGTGACCAGTTGGTCGAGAACGGCTCGGTGTGCCACATCCACTTCTTCGGCTTTTAGCGTTCGCTCTGCGGAGCGGTAGAGGAAACGATACGCCATGGACTTGCGGTCGGCGGCGATTTTCTGGCCTGTAGGATCGGTGAAAATATCAAAGCAGCTATGTTCGACGAGCAAGGGTACCTTGGTTTTCTTGAGCACGGCGTGAATTTGCGCAGCGGTGACGCTGAGGGGCATTTCCATGGCGGCATCGCGGCTGGAACCAGGGAAGGGCGGGAGATCTTCTACGGGAGTGCGGCGTCCATGGAGTTTGCGGAGTTTGGCGAGATCCAATTCGCAGGCGTAGATGGGGGAGGAACTATCGATTTCCCGCTCGCGGGCGGGAAGCAGTCGAGCGGCAATGCCGACGTTGATGTCGCCGATGGTGACATCGCAGGCGAGGGCAAAGCCATCGCGGGCACGAGGCGTAAATTGCCAATCGCGTCCTGGGAGCAGGGCATGAAGGATGGCGCGGAGGTCGTGCATGGCGGCGAGGGGCGGGGTGGCAGACCAGGATTCTGGGGCGAGTGGGCCGGCGAGCAGGATGCTGAGGGAGTCGGTTTCGTGGTCGCGGGATTTGCCGCCGCCGTTGTGGCGGAAGACGCGCCCGAGTTCGAAGAAGCGCAGAGATTTCACGCCGTGGCGGATGTTTCGCGCAGCGGTGGCGACGAGTCCAGGAAGCAAGCTGGGGCGCATGATGGCGTGGTCTTCGCTGAGGGGGAGGCTGACTTTGACGAGGTCGCCAGCGAGCATGGGGCGCAGGGTGAGGGCATCTTTGATCTGGGATTCGGCGATGAGCTTGAGGTTTTGTGTTTCGTAAAAACCGAGGGCGGCGAGGCTGCGGCGCAGTGCCATATCAATGTCTGCGGCGGCATCCACTTCACTGGCGGGGACGATGGTAGTGCGGTGCCGTGGGGTGACGTTGGCGAGGCCGTGAACGCGGGCGATTTCCTCGACGAGGTCGATGTGGCGCTGGAGGTCGGGGCGGTAGGAGGGGACGAGCCAGCGATTCTCGCCATCGGGCTGCAAACCAAGGCGAGCGAGGATGTTTTCGGCATCGGCGAGGGAAATGTTTCCGCCCATGAGTTGATCCAGAGCCAAGGGATCAAGCTCGACGGTGCCGGTGTTTTGCGGCGGCTCGCCGATGACATGGGTGGGCTCGGTGATCGTGCCGCCGGCGAGTTCGGCGATGAGTTGTGCGGCGCGGGCGGCGGCGGGCAGGACGGCGAGGGGATCGACACCGCGCTCGAAGCGGTAGGAGGAATCGCTGCTGAGGATGTGCGAGCGGGAGGTGGCGCGGATGGTGGAGGAGTCAAAGTACGCAGACTCCAGCCAGATGTCCGTGGTGGTCGAGGTAACACCGCTTTCGGATCCGCCCATGACGCCAGCGAGGGCGAGGGGAGCGGCATTTTCATCCGAGATGAGCATGTTGCCTTCGTTCAAGGTGTAGGTTTCGCCGTTGAGAGCGTGGAAAGATTCGTCCGCTTGAGCGGGGCGGAGGTGGAAGCGCTCGCCGGTTTTTGCCGCATCGAAGGCGTGGAGCGGTTGGCCCATTTCGTGGAGCACGTAGTTGGTGACATCGACGACGTTATTGATGGGGCGGAGGCCGATGGAAGTGAGGCGTTGTTGGAGCCAGGCGGGGCTGTCGTGGACGTGGACGTGGGAGATTTTCGTCAGGGTGTAATAGGGGCAGCCGAGGGGGATGTCGTTGGCGATGAGCGCGGCGCCGCACTGGGTTTCGAGCGGCGGGGTATCGACGGGAAGGGTGGAGGTTTGCAGCAGGGCGGCGAGTTCGCGGGCGAGGCCGCGGTGGCTGAGCAGGTCGGGGCGGTTGGGGGTGACTTCGACTTCCAGCAGCACATCCGAAGCGAAAAGTTGTTGCAAGGGGGTGCCGACGGCGGGGTCGCCTTCGAGGATCATCAGGCCATCGACGCTGTCGGTGAGGCCGATTTCCGAGGCAGCGCAGAGCATGCCCTTCGACTCCACGCCGCGCATGGTGGTTTCGCCGATGGTGAAGCCATTCGGCAGGGCGGCACCAGGAAGGGCGCATGGCACCTTATCGCCCACTTGATAATTGCGAGCGCCGCAGACGATTTGACGCGGGCTGCTTTCACCTGCATCGACTTGCGTGACCTTGAGTCGGTCGGCGTTCGGGTGTTGCTCCGCAGCGAGGATTTGTGCGACGACGATGCGCGGGGAGGCGACGCCTTTTTGATGGATGCCTTCGATTTCAATGCCGGCAAAGGTGAGCAGGTCGTCGATGTCCTTGACGGATTGATCGGCGAGATTGATGTATTGTTTGAGCCAGTCGAGTGAGACGTTCATGATGAAAAAATTGAGGAAAGAGTTGAAAGGAAATCAAGCGAACTGACGCAAGAAGCGGACATCGTTATCGATGAGGAGGCGGATGTCGCGGATGCCCCATTGAATCATGGCGAGGCGTTCGAGGCCCATGCCAAAGGCGAAACCGGTGACGCGAGTGGGGTCAAAGCAGCGGTCTTTGCGAGATTGGCAGACGGCATCAAACACGGCGGGATCGACCATGCCGCAGCCTGCGACTTCGATCCAGCGCGGGGCTTGCCCTTTGATTTCGAGGAGCACATCAATTTCGAAACTTGGTTCGGTGAAGGGGAAGAAATGAGGACGGAAACGCACGGCGGTGTGCGGGCCGAAGAGTTCGCGGAGAAACATTTCCAGAGTGCCTTTGAGGTCGGGCAAAGATACATCAGTATCGACGTAAAGTCCTTCGAGTTGATGGAAGGCCGAGAGGTGTGTGCTGTCAATTTCATCGCGTCGATAGGCGGTGCCAGGTGCGATGATGCGGAGAGGCGGAGCTTGTTGCTCCATGGTGCGGACTTGCACGGAGGAAGTATGCGTGCGGAGGAGTTTTCCAGAGTCGAAATAAAAGGTGTCTTTGGGATTTCGCGCTGGGTGGTCGCTGGGGGTGTTTAGGGCATCGAAGCAATGGAATTCGTCCTCGATTTCTGGTCCCTCGGCCAGCGAGAATCCCATGCGGCGCAGAATGCCCACGGCGCGATCGCGCAAAATCGTTAGAGGATGCAAGGAGCCTGTCGCCAAGGATCGAGGGGGAAGCGTGACATCGATGCCAGCAAGCGCGGCGAGGTCGGCTTGGGTTTGAATGGCGGATTGTTTTTCATCGAGCGCGGCCTGGATGGCGGCGCGTGCACTGTGGAGAAGTTGCCCGACTTCGGCTTTTTGTGCCGGAGGAACGTCCTTCATCATCGTGCCAAGCAGGGTTAACGATCCCTTTTTGCCCATCACGGCGACGCGCGCCTCATTCAGGGTTGTTTCCTCTGTAGCGGCGGCAATGCAACGTAAGGCATCTTCTTGGACGGTAGCAATCTGGTCGATCATAGCAAAAAATATCGCCGCTCCATAGCCTCCCGATGGCGATTCGTCAAAGCTGACGTTGCAGAATATCGCATTTTGCGTTATTTCCTTGCTCGTGCACATGAAGAATATCGTCTTTTTTGCTTTGGCAATTTGTTTTTCGGTTCATGCGGAATTGATCCACGAACTGAAATCAGCCACCTCCACGGATGTTCGGGTGGATCGTTTGCCTGCGATATTTGTGGAAAAAGGCGAGCCGCCCTCGGCATTTTTGCCCGCAGGAGCCTTCGAATCCGTCTGGAAAGGGAAATTGCAGCTATCGAAACGACAAAGATTGCTGTTTTCTTTTGAGGGAGAAGGAGAGGCATCGCTGTCTGTTGATGGCAAAAATCTTCTTGCCGAGACAGGGAAGCTTGGAATGACGAAATCCGCAGAAACGCGAGTCAATCAAGGCGAGCATGTGATCGAAATCCGCTATAAAAGTCGGGCCGATGGCTCGGGCCAATTTCGCTTGATGTGGGAAGAACGGAGTTTTCCTCGTCAATCGGTGCCGCCCACTGCATTTACTTGTGAAGTGGAAGATCGGGTGAAGCAATCGCTATTGCGCCGTCAGGGAAGAGAATGGTTTGCGACGATGCATTGCGCCAAGTGCCATACCAGCGCTGCGGGAATTGGCTCTGATCCCATGCAAGAGATGCAGGAAATTGCGCCACTTCTCGTGAACACAGGCGCGCAGGTCAATGAGGCTTGGTTGCGGACTTGGCTAGAGTCACCGCATCAATTGCGGCCTGGAACCTACATGCCTTCTTTGTTTGATCCTGCCAAAGAGACGCACAGGCAAGACATCGCAGACGTGGCGGCCTATTTGGCATCGATCAAAAGCATGGAGATCCCCAAGGCGGTGGATACGGCAAAAAAAAAAAAAAAAAAAGGCGGGGAGCATTTTCACCATCTCGGATGTGCCGCATGCCATACCTTGCCTGAGCAGCGCACTGCTGATATGGCAGGACGGCGCATTCCTCTACACCATGTAGCAAAAAAATTCCGCCCTGAAGCGCTAGTGGCCTTCCTTAAAGCGCCCGATGCTCTTGCCCCGCACCGAGGCATGCCCAACTTGCATCTCAGCGATGAAGAAAGTCGCACGCTCAGTGCTTTTTTGTTAGAGAAAGCCGAAGCTCCCGCCCCTCCAAAAGCATCGAAAGGAGATCAAACCCGTGGTTCTCAGGTTGCGATGCAGCATCACTGCTTCGCTTGTCATCCCGGCATGCCGATGCCGGAACGTGTTGCAATACCTTCTCTGGAGGATGTTTTTGTTGCCGATTGGACAAAGCGCGGCTGTGTAGCACCCGCACCACGCGCCAGTGGCGTTCCTGATTTAGCTCTCTCAGATGCGGCGCGCGAAGGACTTCTCGCTTTCCGTTCCATGGCTGCCGTGGCAATGCAGTCTTTGCGATATAACGATAAAGCCGAAGCCGCAGCGCGCAAATTTCATTCGCTGCGATGCGATGCCTGCCACGCTCGCGATGGCAAGCAAGCCACCTTCGATGCTAGCGAAACACGACACTACTTAGAGAAGCCAAATCAGGATCAAGAAAAAGTCGATCAGACCGTGCCGCACCTGACCTTCCTCGGAGAAATGCTCCAAACTCCCTACGTGAATGAGGTCATTCGAGGTGCCGCCACCACGAAAAGTCGTCCATGGCTGGATCGGCGCATGCCTGGTTACCTCAATCACGCGGCTTCGATGGCAGAAGGTATGGCGCGAATCCATGGCATCGATCCGAAAGAACAGCAGGTCATCAAAGTTGATGAGTCACTAGCGAAAAGTGGTGCGGCTTTGATCGACAAGGAAACAGGCTTCGGTTGCAACACCTGTCACGCAGTAGGCAAGCAGCCGCCCACCGCAGCCTTTGAAGTGCAGGGCATCAACTTTGATCTATCAGCTCAGCGTTTGCGTAGGGAGTGGTATGATCGCTGGATGGATCATCCCGCATCAGTGACCCCGAACACAAAAATGCCCCAATACGCCCCTGCTGGCAAATCGCTCAACTCCGCTTTCGAAGGCGATGGAGCCAAGCAGTTCGATGCGATTTGGCATTACCTCCAAAGCGTGAAAAATACAGAGCGCTAAAAATACAGATCTTCTAGTAGTTAGAACTCTCCACCAAAATGACGGTCCGCGCCTCCACCGCCCGAAAGGCCTCGAAGACCGCTTTAGGTATGCTGCCAAAGCCGTGGAGCACAACTGGTCGCGCAACATCCCGGTGATGCAGATCGAGTCCAGGCTGATGGAACGCAGTGGCGCAGCAATCGCTTCTGGAACCCTATCGTTTCGATTTCCTCGGTCTCACGGAGGAGTCACAGGCGAGGGATATTGCCGATGAACCGCACCGTCCATGGCATCCCTTGGGTGGTGGTTTTGGCCGTCACTCGTCTGCTGACACATGCCTCGATTTGTGGAAATCCCCTCTCGCCCGCGCAAGTGCGTGGCATCGTCGTGCACTGGCTGAGCTTCGCGCATGTGCGCACCATCGCCAGCAATGATCGTGGTTTCGACCGTTTCGCTGGCATCAAACGGATCAACCCACTTGCATGAACCGACCCACTTGCATCCCATCCGTCTCCGTCACCTGCGCACGCGATGGACGATCCGCGCACCCGAATGAAATGGGCATGTGGCCCAGTAGTAGCGAGCCTATCGAAAACGGGTAGAACAATACCTTTTGATCAATTCGTCACTGGCATCGAGATGAATCAAACCTCAATGTTCATTGCGCTGGGTAAGCTCGAAAATCTACGGATCAATAGGGAGCATCGCAATTCGATATATCATGGCGAACGAACGCCGCGAAGGCGGGCTTCGATGGCGAGTTGGTAGGCTACGGTGTCGCCGTGGCGAAGGATGGAAAATCGGGCGGTTTTTCGCACGCCAGGCATGGGGCACCATGTGGCTTGCCAGAATTCATATTCCATGCCTCGGCTCGACCGCACGCGGATGCGACTCACACCGACCACTCCAGAGGCGTTCCTTGGAGATACGGCGCAAGTGCGGGCCTGTTCGCGTTTTTGCCATTCTGCCAATGTCGCATCCCGCCAATCGAGCGCCGCTGCATAAGCATGGGTCGTGCCGCCGTAGGTTCGATCCGAAAAAAAGCGCGATGTTTTGCTGCCATTTCGTTGCATCCGCACCTGCCAACCGTAACTGCCCGCGGCGGGTATCTCCACGCGGCTGATGCCGTAAGAGTTTTGTGGCAACTGGCTCATACGACGTGGATGATTTTAGCTGAATCTAGCCGAGGACTCTGGCCCAGATGACCTTGAGGTAGCGCGATTCAGGATAGTTGGATAATATCGGATGGTCGGCACCGGCTCCGCTTTGTTGGATGATTTGCAGTCGCATGTTTTGCCGATGGGCGGATGAAATCACCAATCTCTCAAACTCATAGGAATCGAGCTGTCCCGAACAGGAACAGGTCACAAAAAGCCCGCCCGGACGAACCAATTTTAGGGCGAGACTATTGAGATCGCAGTATTTGTTGTAGCCTAAACGATCTTCATCCTTGCCAAAAATGAACTTCGGTGGATCGGCGAGAACCACGTCCCACTTGCGGCCGTTTTCGATCATGGTGCGAGCCCACGTGAAGGCATCGGCATGGGTGTATTTGACACGAACCTGATTGATGTTGGCATTGCGCTTTGCCATTTCTACGGCTTTTTCGTCGAGATCCACCGCCGTGACATCGGCTCCATGAATCGCAGCGCGGACAGAAAATCCACCTGTGTAGCAGCAGAGATCGAGGACTTCTGCACCCGCGGCCCAGTGGCCAAATTGCTTGCGGTTTTCGCGCTGATCGCAGAAAAATCCGGTTTTGTGCGCTTCGTTGAATTGAATTTCGAACGACACACCATGCTCGCGGCATTTCAGTGGTTTGATCTGCTCGTGCAAGGGATGATGGCCGAAAGGCAGGCCCTCGATGGAAGCAATTTCTGGGTCAACTTGGATGCGTGCGCGCGATGTGTTATATGCCTCATGCAGTCGCGGCAACCATTGTTCCATGCGCTGCCAAACCGCGAGCGAGGAAATTTCCATGGACAAGACATCGCGGTATTTATCTACCACCAAGCCGGGGAAACGATCGGCATCGCCGTGAATCGCGCGGTAGGTTTCGCTGCTTTCATCCAGCTTCAAGATATTCCGTCGCAGATGGGCTGCGGAGGTGATCGCCTCGTGAAAAAACTCCTCCTCGGGAGCAAGATCGCCGTGAGCCGCAATGCGTAGTGGGATTTTCGCCCGGGGATTGTAAAAACCGATGCCGAAGGGTTGCCCTTGCTTGTCTAAGACCTTGACGAGATCGCCAGGTTGGCAATCGTTTGAGACTTCACCGATCATCCTACCCCAAACATTCGGGTGGTAGGTTAAGTATTTGAGTTGAACTGATTTCACGAATAAGATGGAAACTAACGAAATGCCGCTTTGATCGCACGATGGTCCGAAGCCTTGCGCCATGTCGGCACATCGACGATCCCGCACTCTTGAAACAAAACGTCGTTCTTTAAGCCTGGGCTGTAATGAATGTAATCGATACGGGAATAAATATCTTCACGCTCCCAGTAATGCGTCCAATATTCATTGCGACTATCATGCAAAGCGATCGGTGTCATGTAATTGGGCGAATTGTAGGATCCTTGTACGATGCGTAAGGGGCTGGTGCGGCGAGTGTCATTGAAGTCGCCATAGCAGATCAATCGGGCCTGAGGATCTTGCTTGAGAATTCCATCGATGTGGCGTCGTAGCAATTGTGCTTCGTTGATGCGCATCAAATTTTGATCGCCATTATTCACCTCGCGTTTCGATTTCAAATGCACGCCAAGAAAGCGC
>JAIYDP010000312.1 GCA_027487435.1 Verrucomicrobiaceae bacterium
AGAGCGGCTTCTAGTGGTTGGATCATGACTGACCGATTGAAAACTTGACCGCATCCCAATAATGCACTTCGGCAGATCCACTCCGAACCCGCTCGATTCTCTCATCGAGAAGGTCTCGAACGGCAGGAGAAACGCTCATCTCATCAATTCGTGCGCTCAAGTCGTCCCAGATTACCTCAAGAATCTGGAACTTCTCACGCAAAGGTAGGTTTCTGACGTCTGCGATACGCATGACGATATCCTACGGCTATTTGAGACCGATGCGAGTAGAAAATTCCGACATTCTTGCGCACAACGTTTGGTGTGCGCCCACCGGCGCGATTGAAAGGAAAATGAAATGAATTTGAAGAGCTTATGACTGGTTGGTGCGTCACGACTTGTTCGACTTCTTGTAGCTTAAGGGAAATGGTTGCCACGTATCTCTAAATATAGTTCCTTGCCACTGTAGGCGCCACCCTTTGGAATAATCTGCGCAATCCTAGTTGATCCTTCGAAGCCAACTATTCCCTCATTACCGTACCATGTAAAACTCATTGGCACAAATTCCGGAGGAACCTCAAGAAATTGACTACCGCCCTCTAACTCAGTTCGTATTGTCATTGCATTTGAAGTGTGATGCAAAGCAATCCGTAAAACAGAATCTGCGGCATAATCACCATCGCCCTTGCTCTTACTTGCTAGTACGTCAACTTTATCCCCATTAGGCAATAAAACTTCGATTTGAACGTTATTCATAGGCTCATTCGTAATACTGCCACACTTTATCTTGAATAACTTTAATCCAGATGCCCAGATGATATCATCTAGACTAGGAGAAATGGCGTCCACTTCACTTTTTTTTCCAGTCTTTTGAGAATCCGAGGCATCGCTCTTCGAACAACTCGGTATAATTGAAGCAAGGGCGAATGCTAATAAAACGTTTTTCATATTCTAGTCGAACAGAATTTATTCGTATCCACCCCTGATCGTATATCAAGGTAGTTATGGATGGAGGAAGATGTGGGGATTTTGCTGATCGTGCAAGGATTTTTATGAATTTCTGGCCTCATCCGATTCCCTATCAGGTTTTGAGAAGTGGGAACTGGTGCGGCGGCTTTCCCGAGATGTTATGTCGGCGGGCAGGGCGGATATTCGGATGGACAGGGCTGATTTCTTACCAGCTCGGGTAATTCACCAATGACATTTCCCTTGAATATCGGGTAAAACACGCGGGCATTTTTTCCATAGAATCTTATGAATATTGGCATGGCAGTTGCAACCCGCCGCCACGTTTCCCCGCCACTCGCCAAAACGGCGGTGACTTATTTCTTTTGGCATGATCAGGACACCGACAAGTAGAGATGAAGCGCAACGCGTGATGTTTCACCCGATGTTCCCATGGATGGCAAAGGAATTTCCCCCCCACGCGCATCAACTGCCCAACAGCCAACTGATGTGCGGGCTATACAGATGTGGCTCTAACAGGAAGGAATCGTGACCTTTGTCCGAGTGAACGGTGATTTGCGTCGATGGCAGATCCGCTCGCTCGAGGTGCAGCGTCAAATCCGCTTGCTCTTCCGGATAAAAACAAAAATCGCTATCGATGGAAAAAACCAGCCACTTCTGGCCAGCATCGGCGCAGCGTTGTAGCAATTCTCTCGGGCTGCTCGCATCCGCTTCTTGCACTGCATCGAAGCACGACCACATATCGATGATTCGCAGATACGTGTTGGCATCAAAGCGACGGACGAATTTTTTCCCCTGATGCAGCATGTACGATTGCACCTGATCCTGCACGCGGAACCACGACAAAGAGTCATTATCTTGCACAATGTCCTGCCGCGCCCGCCGCTCGATGGCATCCAGATGCACGAACGTTTTGTGCGAAATCATTCGCGCCAGTGCGAGACCGTATGTCGGCGGACCAGCGGAGTAATAATTTCCGCCTTGAAAATTAGGATCGTTTTCGATCGCCAAGACCTGCTCGAACAAAATCAATCGATTCAACACCGTCGTCTTGAAACCAGCTGCGATGGAAATGACTTTCTTCACGCGCTGGGGAAAGGTCGTGGCGAATGTAAGGGCCAGCAAACCTCCTACAGAGGGGCCAATGACTGCGACCAACTTGTCGATTTGCAGATGATCCAGCAGCTGCGAAGATGCGGAAACTTGATCCGCCGCGCTAATTCGTGGAAAGTCCGCACCCCACGGTTGTTGTGTTGAAGGATTGATCGATGAAGGCCCAGTGCTGCCGTAGCATCCGCCTAAATAATTCGAGCAAATGATGAAATACTGATTGGTATCCAGAGCTTTTCCCGGACCAATCATGTCCTCCCACCAACCATCGTGCATTTCTGGTTGCCAATAGTCCCCTACCCCATCAATGCACGGATTGAATCCTAATGCATGATGTGAGCCGGATAGCGCATGATAGAGCAAGATGGCATTGGAGCGATCCGCGTTGAGCTTTCCCCATGTTTCATAGGCGATTCTTATCCCAGATAGAGCTGCTCCATCACGGAAATGAAACTCATCGGGAATATCAAAAAAACGCGTTTCTACCAATTCTTTTTCCATGCCGTTGCGTTGTGTATTCCTCCAAGCAGAAGAAATCAAATGTAAAACATCACTCCCGCTTGGTGTTGCATCATGTCTTCCACTGTCACTTTGTTCAATTCAGAATGCATGTTTTTCCCGACTTCCATCCAGACTTTCGCAACAGTTGGGCCTGACTCCCCTTCCCGACTCATCACAAAATCGAACATGCCTGGGTCTATCGCCTCGATGATCTCTGACAATGTTATCGCCGAGGGCTCTTTCGCCAGTTCATAGCCGCCATCTTTGCCTCGACGACTCACGACCAACCCCGCATGCCTCAAATCCGCTAAAATTTGCACCAAAAAATTGGCTGACACGACTTCGGTTTGCGCTAAGTCATCTAAGCGTGTAAGCTGCGGCGAACCACGACGTTTTGCAAGTTGTGCCATCGCACGACATGCATATTCGATCTTTTGAGAAATCCGCATGAAGGAAGAGAACCATCAATCCACCGCGCAGCAAAGCAGCAATTCTGACATCTTACCACCCGTCAGTTCTTCTCGCTTGTGTTCTGCTACTGCGGTGAATGTGTCTGATTTATGGCAAAGAATTTATGCTGAGGCCGAAGAAATCTGCCAATACGAGCCAGAAATGCATGCTCTCTTAAACGACGTGGTCATCAGCCGCCCCGATCTAGCGAGCGCTCTCGCTTGCCGATTGTCTCTAAAGCTCGCCCGTGAGGACATGACAAAGCAGCAACTCATGCCGTTGCTCTCGGAGGTCTTACATTCCAATCCAGCGATTGTTTCCAGCGCCGCTAGGGATTTGCTGGCCATTTGCGAACGCGATGCCGCTTGTGATTCCCCGCTCATTCCTTTGCTCTATTTTAAAGGATTTTGCGCCATTACGACATATCGGATCTCGCATGTTCTCTGGAACGCAGGTCGAAAACATCTCGCTTTGTACTTTCAAAGCCTGAGTAGTGAGGTTTTCTCTGTGGACATCCATCCTGCTGCTCGCATCGGCTGTGGCATCTTGCTCGACCACGCCACCAGCATCGTCATTGGAGAAACTGCTATCGTGGAGGACGATGTATCGATCCTTCACGAAGTGACCCTCGGCGGCACGGGAAAAGTTTGCGGGGATCGACACCCCATCATCCGCACAGGAGTCCTCATCGGTGCGGGAGCAAAAATTCTCGGGCGGGTAGAAGTGGGAGCCGGAGCAAAAATCGGCGCAGGTAGCGTGGTTCTCAACGACGTTCCTGCCCACAAAACGGTCGCGGGAGTCCCTGCCATCGTCGTTGGCATCGCGCGACAAGAAGCCCCGGCTCTCGATATGGATCAGCAGCTCTAAATCATAACTGGTTGACCTAGCGAAAAATCATACCTCTTTTTTTCTTGCCCGCATGGGGTGATTGCCCTATTTCTATTGAAACTTAAAACGTATGCTGACAACAATTTTTTGGGCTTTTTTCGCAACCGGGACACTTCTCGCAGCTCTGGCGGCGTTTCTTTATTCCCGAAAAGGCAGCCACCCTCGGTTCCGCCCCAATCGTGGCATTGTCGGCATGGTTTTTGTCATCCTTATGGTAGCAAACATTTTCGTTTCGTTATTTGCAGCAAAAGTTGTCGGCCCACCCCCACGAGAATTACCGCATCTGCGCGATAGAGTTTCGCCGAAAAACACCAATGCCACAGAGCCAGAACAAGCACCTCAGCCAGAGTCGCCTCAATCGGATGTAAAGGTAGAGCCTGCCGCCCCACCCTCCGAACCGAAAGCTACCGATGCCGTTGCTGAGTGATTTTTGGAATGCATCCGAATTTTTCGCTCAAGAACCTACACCAAGCACATTTTTCAGCTCACCTCTCCTAATTTTGCCCAATTCTGTGCGCGGCAAACTCATGACGTGAATGCACGAAATCCGCGCATAACCAGCGCAACGCTCATGATACACACCGAGCTCGCGTTCGTTCGCGGTCTCACAAAAGAGATGCAACGCATGTCCCTTTCGCTCATCAGCACAGGCGACCACCGCATACGTGCCGACACTCATGCCTGCGCGTGCAAGGCTTGCTTCGACGGCGGATACCGAAACCAATTCTCCCAAGATCTTGACAACATCGTCGGATCTACCCTGCCAACGAAGCTTGTTGCCTTCGATAGCTACCCGATCCTGCGTCGTCCACCATTGCCCTTCTCGCTCTTGAAAATTCCATACCCCGCTTTCCTGACGCATGATTCCCGAAAATAGCGGTTCTCCAGCAATCTCTAGCAATCCTTCGTCGTTCGTCCTCACTTGCCAACAATCCAAAATTTGCAAATCGCATGAAGCAATCGTTTGCTTTGCATCAGTAAGGCTCTGAGTCGCAATTTGCGATGATGCCTCAGTCATTCCAAAGCTTCTCAGCAGAGGCCAGTCAAGCTCTCGCGCCGCCATTGCATCACTCTCCCCGAGGATACCACCTCCGACCACCACGGCTTGGAGCGACGAGGGCGCACGGCAAGCATACCGACAGATATCGTGTACTTGCGTCGGCACCAGCGACAAATGAGTAATCGCTTCCTGCTCGATCCATGCGCAAGCAGCTTGCGCATTCCAGCGTTGCGAAAAGTACGCCATCCTACATCCAGCCACATACGCGCGCGCCGCGACACCCATTCCTCCAACATGCCACCAAGGAAGAATCAAGCCCCATACACTCGATGCTTTAACCTCCAAATTCTCGTTTACACAATGGGCGGAAGTCAATATTCCCGTTTTTTGTAGAACGATGTTTGAGCCGCCTCCCGTGGTGCCTGATGTCCTGAATACAAACGAACGCTTGATCTTGGTGTCGATACTTTCTGAACCCTCCGCAGTCAAAAGCATCGTGCTCTCGTCGCTCCAAGTCGATGCTTTCACGAACGTATGCGGATCCATGGCAGGCCCTCCAGTTCATCGTTCCATCCCATCCCACAACCCGAAATCGCAGGCCATGCAGAACTCCATTTTGTGAATAACTCAGAAAAAACATTCGCTTCAAACAAATGATCCGTCCGTAAGCCGCATGTCATCGAAGTTCCAATACCAGCAGCTTGGTAAGCGGCCCACGCCTGCCCCACAGGATGATCCATCGCGCTTGTGACAATCGTTTGTTTCTCGATCATGCCCCGCATCATGTCATTCCACGCAGGTTTCCACACTGGCAAAAAGCTGTAATCTGCTCGCCAAACTCGATCCATCGCCAAACGAACGTTTGTTGCGAGTCGCTGCCAATCTTCCATCTTCTCATGGGGATAGGGATCTTCGATAAAATCAATCACAGCCGCATGCTCACGCACCCACGGCTCCAAGCAGGCGGGATCAGCTGTTTCGTTGCAGTCGATTCTCCATCCAATATCGGGATACTCCGCCATCAACTCACCAATGGCAGCGAGGTCGCGCGGCCCACATTTCACTTTCCAGAGGCGAAATCCCGCTTCGTATGCAGCTGACGCCTGACTTACGTGACTTAGTGTCGCATGACTTTCGGGAACCGTGAGCCGCGACCACCAAGACACACCATTTCTCCGGGCCGCTCCATCGCATCGACAGCATTCGATCGCCTGATTCGTCAACTCCGTGCTGCCTCCCGCAGCCAAAATCGCCCAAACCTCGTCCGCAGTGCCATGGCCAAACTGCGGCCACGGCTGCACGCAGCCATAACCATCGAGCGTGCGTAGCAAAAATCCCTCCACTGCCGATGGCGCTCCTGCAGCAGCATTCAGCGCATGCGCCGATTGCAAGCGATACCGCCAACCGTAGAGAGCGGTGGATGTCTCATTCTTCGCGTCCATGTTCCATCCAAGCCCGTTCCACTTCCTCTGCGATAATCACAATTCCGTCCCGCACCACTTCTTCTGGCATGGTAAACGTCATGCGCAGGCACTCGTGCCGATGCCGCCAATCGTCTTGTTCCGCCATGCCGAAGAAAAAATAATGCCCAGAAATGATCAAAACACCCCGCCGTTTCAGGCGTTCATACAACTCACGCGAGGAGATCGGCAATCCCGGAAACCACAGCCAGAGAAACAAAGCTCCTTCACTGCGATGATGATGCCAGGCAAAACGCTCACCAAAGACCTCATGCACGGTCTGCCGAGCAAAGGCCGATTTTCCCACATAAAAAGGACGCACCACTTCCCGAGACAGGGTAAGAAGTTCGCCCGATTCGAGCAGTGGCTGGACAATGCGCTGCCCCACGTTCGGATTGGCCAATCCCACCACAGCCGACATATTCGCCAAGGCTCTCGCCACTTCAGGATGCGCCACCACCATGCCCGTTCGCGTGCCGGGCAGACCGATTTTCGATAAACTCAAGGTCAAAATGATATGCGGAGCCCACACAGGAGTCGCCTCAGTGAAAATAATGCCCGGAAAAGGAGCACCGTAAGCATTATCGATGATCAAAGGAATCCCATGCCGCAGTGCAATGTCAGAAAGCCGTGCAATTTCCTCATCGGTCAAAACATTACCGGTCGGGTTCGTCGGGCGCGAAACACAAATCGCCGCGATGTCCTCGGTCACTTCCAGTCGATCAAAATCCACCCGATACTTAAATTCATGTGGACCCGTCATCTCGATCAGCGGGCGCAACGCATGAAACATTTCACCTCCCACTGATTGATTGGCATAGCCAATGTATTCCGGCACCAAGGGCAAAAGAATTTTCTTCCGTCGACCATCTGGCATGAGACCCGCTAACAAATGAAACAGAAAGAAAAACGCCGTCTGCCCCCCGCTGGTGACGGCGATATTGTCCTCCGTCACTGGCCAAGAAAACTCTCGCGCCAACATATTCGCCAACGCACGGCAAAAATGCGGGTTTCCACGTGGTGGATCATACTGCGCTACCATGCCTTCCATCCCGCCGGGAGCGGACATGATTTCTTCGATGCGCCGCCGCCAAAGCTCGTTCATTTCCGCAATCTGCGCGGGTTGACCGCCACCAAGCATTTTTACGTCCTTGCCACCTCCCGCCAGTGCCTGACCTAAATCATCCATCAACTCGGAAATACCACTGGCTCCCCCCAAGGACAGCCCCATACTTGAAAAAGAAAATTTCATACATTTGCCGGAATGCGCATTTGACCAAGCGCGGAAATCGTTTACGCTGCGGCCTCACTCAACCACACACCTACACTATGTCAATCAAAGCAGGAGATAAAGCACCAGATTTCACCCTCGTAACGAAAACCGCCGATGGACCAAAGCTCTTTACCCTATCGGAGCACATCGGCAGCAGCAACATTGTGCTGCTCTTCGTGCCAATGGCCTTCACCGGAGTTTGCACCATTGAGTTC
The DNA here is from genome assembly GCA_027487435.1 of Verrucomicrobiaceae bacterium. Classification (GTDB taxonomy): domain Bacteria; phylum Verrucomicrobiota; class Verrucomicrobiia; order Verrucomicrobiales; family Akkermansiaceae; genus UBA956. The sequence goes on from JAIYDP010000312.1 coordinate 7,843, forward strand.
TGCGATATTTCGAATGGAATTTCCGAATATGAAGCCCTTGATGCCAAAGTCATCGGCATCAGCGGTGACAATCCATTCGCACAAGCCGCTTGGGCTGAAAAAGAAGGCATCACCATTCCCCTTCTCAGCGACTACGAGCACACCGCCGCAGTCGCCTACGGAGTCGCCTACGATCAATTCCTCCCAGAAGCCAACCTCATCATGGGTGGTGTCGCCAAGCGCTCCGCTTTTGTTATCGACAAAGCAGGCATCGTGCGCTTCGCCGATGTGCAAGACCATCCCAAAGACCTTCCTGACTTCGCAGCTCTGAAAGAAACCCTCAAGAGCCTCTAATCAGCCAAAATCCGAAGATCAAGGCCATTCGCTGCGATTCGTGGCGAATGGCTTTTTTTATCCCAAAATCCAAAATATAACCTCGCCATGCGCTGCCATCATTTGCTGCGCAAGGCGTGTCAAACCTTGGGGCGGAATCACTTCAGGAGGAAAAGACCTACGCCATTAGGACTAAGTTGTACAGAGATTCCGTCTTTCTTTGCACCCAAGGACTTATGCCGCCAGACATCGAACACCTCGCCTTTGCTGGCTCCGCCGATTTCCTGCCACTTCACGGTGATCGTGGCTTCGTTTTGCGCATCGCGATTGAAAATGGCGACAACTTTCGAGCCGTTGGCGAGCTTTTTGAGCATGACCGTTTCTTTCTTGTCGTCGTTGCGAATGACCTCGGCCGTATGGCAGAGCTCATCTTGGTTGATGTTGAGCACATCAGCGTTTCCGAGCAGGCTGACGGTGAAATCATCGATGTGTTCGATGTCACAGGAGAAAAAGAACGGCGCACAAACGATCGACCACAACGTGACGTATTGGTAGCGCTGGTTGGTGTCGAGTTTGATCTCCACGGATGGCTCGCCCATTTTTGCAACATCCTTGATGCGATGGATGTACATGAAGTCTGGATCGTTCCACTGACCGGGCTTGTTGTATTCGCGCAGTTCGGTGGCGATGCGTTGCGCATTGATGAAGTAGTTGTTGACGTTATGGTTCAGGTCGCCGCCGGTGCGCCAGGATTGGATGCCCAATTCCGGTGCCCATTTCCATGGGGAGTCCTGGCCATACTGGCAGAGGTTAAAAAGAATATCGCGATTCTGCGAGCGCAGGAAATTCGACATAGGAGCCCAGAAGTGCTTGGTCTGGAAGCCGGGAACGTTAGTTCTCAGGCGTTTGAGGAACGCACCGCCGCTGCATTGGTCATACTTCAACAAGTCAAAGCCCCATTTCGCGTATTGATCCGCGTCGGCAGATTCGTGACCGTAGGAACCTGCCCATTCCTGGCAAGTTTGGAAACCTGGGCTGCTATAGATGCCTGCCTTGAGTCCGTGGCTGTGGATGTAGTCGGTCATGGCCTTCATGTCCGGGAATTTTCCATTCGGTAGGATATTGCCCAACTCATCGCGAATGGGGCCGATGGTCTTCGTTCCCACGTGGTCGTAGGCAGAGTGTTTCTTGATCGTCCACTTCTTGCGCTTGTCATACATCTCTTGATTGATGCGCATCCAGCAGTCGTCAATGCCGACATATTGAAAGCCGACATCAGCCAAGCCGCGCTTGACCATCATGTCTGCCGCCTTGCGCATTACTTCATCGCTGACATTGATCATTTGGCCACCCCAGGAGTTCCAACCCGTGGGTGGTGTGAGGGCCAACTTGTCACCCACCACGATTTTGAAGGGGAAACTGATTTCTCCATGCTTGTTTTTCGCCGTGAAGGTCATCACATGTTCACCCTTGCGAGCGGGTGTAGTTCCGCTGATGACTCCATTTTCCGCATCAAGCTTAAGACTTTCAGGCAGGTCTTTGACCATAAATTGCATCGGTCTTTCCCCTTGAGTGGGAATACGATAGAGAAACGGATTGCCCGGCCTCGCGCCGTAAATGGCTGCCCCATTGATCCGTGGTGCCGCGAGTGGAACCGGAGTGAGAATTTGCTTATCCGCAGTGCGAGCATCGTATGTCTCAACAGCAGCGAGTGGAATGCCATACATCAGGGTGCAGGCGAAAAAGGTAGTAAGTGATTTCATCGTATTGAATGCGGGTCGATTGTTACAGGTTTGCTTATGATTGCTAGGATTTTTTTGGGTCGAAGATTCATTGAGATCATTGGTGGTCGGGACGAACCCAACCGACAATCGCACGGATATCCTCAGGCGTGGTGCGGCAGCATCCGCCGATGATCTGAACTCCTTGCTCGCACCAATGTTGGGCATGACTGCTGAAAGATCCGTCGTCGTGGCAACCGCTCCAGGTTTTGTTGTCGGCCTCATAGGATTCGCCACTGTTGGGGTATGCGATGATGGGTTTCGTGGAATTCCTCTTGATCTCGTGGATCAGCGACGTGATATGCTGAGGCGCCGTACAGTTGATGCCGATGGCGGCAATTTGTGTAAAGGGTTCCAGTTCTTTAGCACAATCGGCAATCAGCTCGCCGTTGCAATTGTGCTTACCGTCCTTAGCGCTAAAGCTCATCCAGGCGAAATGACCAGGAAACTCTTTCTCGAGCAGGCGAGCGATTGCCCTAGCCTCCATAAGGCAAGGGATCGTCTCGCAGGCGAGGATATCGGCACCTGCATCAATCAGCGCCTTCATTCGGGAGTAGTGAAATGCGATCAATGCATCTTCCGAAATTTGATAATCGCCGCGGTATTCCGAGCCATCGGCCAAGAAAGCGCCGTAAGGGCCAACAGAAGCAGCAACAATCGGCTTGGGCCGGAGGGATTGTTGTTTGCACGATGCCCAGAAGCGATCGCGGGCGTTGACAGCGATTTCCACAGCTTTGCCGATCAACGCAAGTGCCTCGGTTTCGCTGAGCCCGTGGCGGCGAAAACCTTCCACGGTGGCTTGGTAGCTGGCGGTAATCACGCAATCGGCACCAGCTTCAAAATAGTCGGTGTGAACTTCGTCAATCATTTGCGGCGACTCCATCAGGACCTTGGCAGACCAAAGGCTATGATTCAGGTCACAGCCGCGCTTTTCAAGCTCGGTGGCAAAAGCACCGTCGATCACCATCAGAGGGAATTGGTTGAGGATGTTTTGTATGGGATTTATGGTCATCGTTTCACATTTCTATCAGATAGAACCGAATTGGTCAAAATTTTCGCCTTACAACTTGGTTGCTATCATCGGAACGTCGGCAAGATGATGATACTCATAGCGACTTTGACCAAGGTTTTATTTTTCACGTTTGGATTTTGCCAATGCTTCTTTGACGGCTCGCGCCACGGCCTCACCTAGTGCATTTTGTTCCTCGATTTTGTAGAAATGCACGTCGATCGTTTTGCGCCAGTTATCGAAGACTGGCGATTCATGAACGACTTTGGCGAGATCGTTGATGAGGATTTCAGGATGACCTTGCATCACTTCGAGTGCGGCGGCATTGTGTTCGATTTCCGCGCCTTTGCGGCGCGCGTATTGGCTTTTGTTGTGATTGGGCACAGGGGTGGTGGTGCACCAAATCAATTGCGCTCCGGTTTTTTTGAGGATGGCGATTTGTTTTTCGAGATTCTTTTTGTAATCCTCGATGGGGACTGAGTAAGCACCGAACGTGTCAGACTTCGGATCATAGGTTTGCTTCAAATCGTGCAGGCCGTGATTGAACTGAATGATGTCCCAGTGCAGGCCTTTTTCGTGGTAGTTGCCGAGCCATAGTTCAGCATTGAGAACGCCTTGCGTACTTGATGCGGCATTGCCTTCGTTGCGGTGGTAGTTAGCAATGCCAGCCAAGGAGGCTTTGGCGGCATCGTGGTAATTCATGCTGATGGAATCGCCAATGACAAGCACGCGAGGGAGTTTGGGATCATCGGTTTCCCGAGGATCATTGAGGCTGGTAACTTCCATGCGATCTATGGTGAAGCGGTGATCGATCATTTTGCCGTGGAGTGTGGTTTTCCAAAACCCCTTTGCAAGATCGGCAGGCTTGAGCGGAGTGTGGATGAATACTTGAGAGTTTCGCTTGCGAAGAGTCACAGCGATCTCATTACCATCGATGAGAATTTTCCCACCACGAGGTGAGGCTCTAGGATCGGGGGTAAAAATGCCCTCCACGCTCCGAAAATCGGCTGCGATTCCTTTCGCATCTTTGACTCCCATCCGCGCGATAGCAAGTCGAGCCTCGAACGGTTGTCGCGCTTTGAGGGCTTTGATATTTGCCGCATCGATGCCCTGAAAGGTGGTAACATAGTGGCCACGGGTGTGGGAAAAATCCGTGCGTTCGACGATTTGGGTGATGGTGGTTTGATCAGTCCATCGCACGGTAAAGCGTGAGCGCCCGATGTCCGTTTTTGGCTCGTATTCGGTGGCCTTCAAGAGTTCGAAGGTTTGGTTTTCCAGATCGAATTGGAAGATATTTCCTGAAGCGCCATCGAGGTTTGAGGTTTGAGAAAATGCGGTGAAAGGGGCGACTAGAGCGGTGATGGCGAGCAGGATGTGGCGCATAAAAATTCTGAATTATGTTAGAGATTAACGATTGATCTGAGTGTGAAGAATTTTTCCTTTGTCATCACAAAGTTGGAGTTGGAGATGCGGTCGTTCGTCATGACCGGGCGTGAGGCAGACGCGAAGAAAGCCACCACTGGGCGTGGTATCGGTGTAGGATTGCTGGATGAGGCCTTGGGGATCACTGGAGCCTTTGCTGCCGGGCGCGCGACCGAGGCGAGCATTTTCCCGATTGAGTGCGCCGCAGGAAATTTCCTGATAACCGAAAGGATGGCGGGAAAGGTATTTCCAATGACGGTCGCCGCAGAGGATGATAAAGCGCGAGGGTTCCATCTTGTTATCTTTGAGCCATGTAAAAAAAGCATCTCGCTCGTGCTTGAATCCAGCGTTGGCATGGTTGTCGCTTTTGTAGGCATCGTCGGGTCCAACCATCGGCGTGGCGGAGATGATGATTTTGAAGGTGGCATCACTCTCTTTGAGGGTGCGTTGCAACCAGGCTTTTTGCTCGACACCCCAGATCGATTTTTCAGGGCCATCGGGCATTTTGTTAGGACTGCGGTAGTCGCGACCTTCGACGAACCAGAGCTGCAAATCGCGACCAACGCGATGAGTGCGGTAGGTCGGCGTTTCGGGGGATTTGCTTTTCACGATGGGAACTTGTTCGCGGAAGGTGGCGATCCCGAGTTCGTGAGAGGGCGCGTAATCGCCGGTGGGATCGGCATCGTTGATGCGGTAGTCGTGGTCGTCTTTATTCCAGTAAACAGGGGTGTGGGCGAAGAGCTGAACAAAGCGCGGCAACGCGTATTGTTCGTGCCATTTGTTGCGCATTTCTGCGAGAGTCTTGGCACGCGTTTTGTTCGGGTGATCGTAATAGACGCAATCGCCATTGATGATGAGGAAATCAGGCTTGAATTTCGCGATCGGCTCCAGAGCAGGGTAGCCAAGCTTCAAGTCTTCAGCAGAAACGTGATTCTTCGAGTCTTGGAAAAATGCGTAGTTGAGGCAACTGGTGAGAATGAAGGTGACGGGTGTCGCTTGGATTTGGGCAGGCAGGGTTTTGAATGTTGCGGTAGTGCTGGTGGATGTCTTGTCCTGCGTGGTGCCGTAGTGAAGACGATAGTGGTGAATCAACGATGGCTCTAGCTTTTCAACAGCTGCACGGAGAATGAAATCGTTCGCCTCGGTCGCGTTGAGCCATGAGGTGAAGTGAGAATGCTTGTAGGTAGGATCGGTTGAAATTTCAAATCGTCCCACGCCTACTTGCCCGGGCACTTTTCCATCGGTGATCGCAGCGACAGCAGTGAGGCGAGATTGTAAAATCGCACTGGTCGCGGTAACTTCGCCCGACATAAGCCCCTGAGCGAGCCGGATTATGTTTGTTTGTCCCATTGCCAGTGAGCCGAGCAGAAAGATGAGGCAAACGAGATAGCGAACCATTGAGATTCTTACGCGCCTTCGCTCGAAAATCTGTCACGCAGCGAACACCCCCTATCGACAATGGGTGACGTAAAAATCACTATACGTTTTGAGGATTTTCCAACGATCATGGAGATCCAACGGATTTCCTTGGCAAGAAAGGGATGCTTGTTTCTTGGTGATCTGCATTGCTATTGTGGCTAGATCTGCAACGCTACTGTTGCACCGCGACAATGAGTGAGATTCCTAAATTCGATTTACTGCAAGCTGACTTCCGCAAGGAACGGCCGATTGCCGCGAGTGAAATGCCGAGTGCCTGCTGCGGGAATAAACAGCGCTTCGATTTGATTCTTTGGGGTTCGCTTTCTTTGATCTTGGTTGCGATGCTAGCTTCTATGGCGATCACTTCCCTGCCCCCGTGGCTGGAGCGTTTTTCTTCGACGTGCGTTCATCTCGTCCAAATCTCTTGGTGGGCTGTGGTAGCTGGCATAATCTCGATGGCCGTACTTTCGCAAATGCCTAAGGCATTGGTGCCGTTGTTGCTGGGACGTCCTGGCACATGGAATGGCATTCTTCGCGCGACGGCGGCGGGCTTGGCTCTTGACCTCTGCAACCACGGAATCTTGCTGGTGGCTATGGGTCTATACAAACGCGGCGCATCATTGGGGCAGACACTGGCATTCCTCATCGCTAGCCCATGGAACTCGCTATCGATGACCTTGTTATTGAGCGCATTGATCGGTTGGCAATGGATGTTGATTTTCGTTCTGCTCTCGGCATTGATCGGCATGACAACGGGATATGTGGTAGAAATTCTCTGCCGCGCCGGCACATTGCCGCAAAATCCCTATCGTCTGCGCGGTGACATTGGTCGAGGAGCAAGCGGAGCCACAATAAGCGATTTATTTCGCAGCTTTTTTCACAATCTTCGTTTCAGCCGAGAAAACACTCTGCGACTCTTGCGCATCGGTATCAAAGATTCGCGGATGATTGTGCGGTGGATTTTGTTAGGATTTGTGATGACCGCAGCAGTCAAGGCGTTTGTGCCAACTTCTTGGATTCAAAACGGCTTCGGTCCAAGCATTGGCGGCCTATTTTTGACCTTACTGGTCACCAGCATCATGGAAGTCTGCACGGAAGGGTCATCGCCGATGGCTGCGGAGCTTTTCCATCAAGCGAAAGCACCGGGAAATGCCTTCACATTTTTGATGGCAGGAGCGGCTACTGACGCGACCGAAATCATGAGCCTCAAGTCAACAACGACACACTGGATGTGCGCTCTGATCTTGCCGATTGTCACCATCCCCCAAGTGCTGATCTTCGGCTGGCTTTTGAACCTTTCGCCGTAAAATCAGCTTTAGGATATGCGCTTCTTAACGGCCCAAATCAGCCGATTTCGGTGCGACCAGCAAGCTGTGCACCTTCTTCCATGGCAAACATTTTCGCCTTGATGTCGCCATCGAGACGGGACTTGGCCTTGAGTTCGCAACGATCCGAAGTAATTTTCCCTTCAACCTTACCAAAAACTTTGACTTCGCCCGCATTGATATCGCCTTTGATGTAGGCATTTTCGCCAATGGTCACACGACCTTTGTCGGACATGATTTGACCCTCGATTTTTCCGTCGATGATCATGTCGTTGGAAAAACGAACGGATCCAATGATTTCAATTCCTTGTGCGAGAACGTTAGTGGGATTTGCCATGGCGCGAGAATCTACTCTGATTGCATCGCGTTTGGCAATCGCAATTCCCGTGAATTTTTATTCCCTCGCAAACGGTGGCATTTTTCACACCTAGGATTGAAATAAGCACTCTTTCCTTGAACAGAACGATGTCAGCGTTTTGCAGCTTGTGGAAGGAAATTGCAGAAGCACTTATGGCGCTGATTCCGTTATCGTGACGTTATCGATATACCATCCCATGTAGTCGATGGCATTTGAGGCAGAAAACATCCATTCGACACGAATCTTTTGACCAACTCCCGCACCGAGACTAACGGGACCTACACTTGCCCAATTCGCAGAAGTGATGGTGCTGTCAATAGCCGTATAAATCGTGGATGCGATGACGGTGTCTGAAGTATCATCGATGATATTGACGACAGCCAAATCACCAGAAGCCAAATCAAGCGCTTGATAGAAATGAAGATTAGCGCCAACGGTATTTGTCAGATCGATCACAGGAGAGCGAAGTCGCGTCACGGTTCCAGGAATATAGAAACCAGGGTTGGCAATATTGGTGCCCCAGCATTTTAACGAATTCTCCGCACCAGAACTGACGAAACCACCAGGATTTTCTTGAGTGGCACTTCCTGAGGTGGGTGCGCCATACTCCCATGCACTGCCCGAAGTTGTTGCAACAGTGAAACCTCCATTGCTTTCCTCAAAGGTCGCCGAAAGCAGCGGCAAAGCGGGATGTTCTTCCACAGCATAAAACCTACGTGGCCCAGATTGAGGAACGTTGTAACGATTCAACGGTTGAGTGTGAGGAATGTTCTGCGCAATGGTTTGCCATTCGCGAATCGGAGACGCCAAATCCGTGCTGGTGCGCAAGTGATACGATTTGGCCGGCTTACTGACCCACTGGAGATCGTAACCCGTTTGTGGGGAAACTGCTGGCATAATGGTGAGAGGAAACGTTAGAGAGCTAGGAGAAATCTCGTAAATGTCAATTTCTCCATAAAAAGTACCTCGGTTGCTGGTGATGGTTCCCATATCAAAAAGTAGATAGCGATACTGCCCGATTGTGCCCGTAACCGTAGCCCCATATTGCCCGCCGCTAGTCGTAGCGGTTCTAACCTCGGCAATTCTCGTATAGCCCAAGGCTGCCAAAGCGGTATCATTTTGAAATGCCGCAGCAGTGAAGTTTGGTGCGCTGTTGCTAGGCGATGTCGCCCCATAGACACGATAGAACTGAGGTGCACGTGAATTCGTATGCCAACTGTATGTACTGATGCGTTCGATGTTCCGAACTGATTCGAGGTCCATTTGCACCCGAACACCATTGTTGGAGTCGTTAGAAAAAAAACTTTGTGTAGGAGCATCCTGAGTTGTCTGCGCTGTGCCGTTGGTAAGATTGCTAATGGAACCGCTGGCCGTGGCAGCTCCGGCAAGTAGCCTGAAAGTCTTACCATTGGCAAGATCGAGTGAAGAGTTCGAAGGAACCGTATTTGGCGGAAAAATAAAAGTCCCGGTTGTGGACTGATTCGAGCCGACTCGGGCAGTAGTCACAGTGACCTGTCCGAAAATGCTAAAGGAACTTATAAACATCGCGGCTACGACGACGGCTGTTGCATGCATATAGTTTTTCATGGCTTATTGGTACGACATTCTCAATTTCATGTTAATTTTACCATGGCTGTCAAGATCTCCAGGCAAGGCCATTTTGGACGAGAATTTCGTTCATGAGAGCGTGCTTGCAATGCGTTCTGCCTGCTGTCATGTTCTCGCGCATGCGTATCATCTACTTCTTCCTTGTGCTCATAATCAGTGTGCAGACCATTGCGGCAACTCCAGAACAATGCGCAGCAATACGTGCCGATTATATCAAACGCACAGAGCTGTGGGCTCTCACACTCCAGGGCGCGAAAAACCTCGATACACAAAAGCAAATCTGGGCGCAGCGTCCCGATGCCCTTGTGGTCTCCGCAAAACTATGGAAAATATTGCAACCGCAATTGAGCCAAGAATGGACATTGGAGCATGCTGCTTGGCTGATCAAACTTGTGTGCTCGCAAAAAATCGATCCGCAACAAGCAGAGGCTTTGCAGTTGCGAGCTACGATCATTCAGCAAATCTCCAAAGCTGTCTCAGAAAAGCACTTACGCAGTTCCAAGTTGGCGCCCATCTGTCTCGCGCTTTTGGCTGTTGGCGATCAATCAACACTCAAATTGCTGGAGCAAATCGAAAAAGAAAATCCTAGCGGTCGTGTGCAAGGCGTAGCTGCTATTGCCATCGCTTACGTGCTTAGCGGTTTAGGGGATGAAACTCCGATCATGCGCCGCCGCTTAACGCTGATTCGTAAAGCCATCATCGAAAGCAACGATCTGACAATCGATGGCGTATCCGTCCAGCAACTGGCTTCGGATCAACTTTACGTCATTCAACACCTCGCGAAAGGAAGGCAAGCTCCAGAACTTACTGGGGTTGATGAGGCGGGCGTAACCCGCAAGCTAAGCAACTTGAAAGGAAAGGTAGTGATTTTGCTGTTTTGGTCAGACTCGATGGGCGATGCAACTCATTTTCTGGAAATGACACGTCAACTCAAAGCCAAATATGTCGGCAAAAATTGCGAAATTCTTGGCGTATATCAAGGCTCGACACCCTTTTTGCGCACGCTCCATGCAGAACAGATTGCGACGTGGACCAATCTCACCGATCCCAAAGGCTCTCTTGCTAGTGCGTATCGCATAAGCCAATGGCCTACAGCTTATGTCATCGATGCCAAAGGTTCCATCCAATATTCTGGAAACCCTGGCTCTTTCGTGGAACTCACTGCTGATGCATTGCTTGCTCCGTGAGGGCTCCATCATCGATGGAAAAAATCTCCTATTTTCCACAAGGTCAATACTTGAAATAAAAGGAAATCGCTGCATCGTTCTTAGATAAGAAATGGACACCACAAATATGCACTCATTTTTCTCATCAATCATCGCACTCGCTCCCACGGGCTTCATGGGAATCGGTATAGGATACTGGTTCATCATGGGCGGCACCATGCTGGTCAGTTGGCTCGTCTCTTCCACACTGAAAAGGCGTTTCGCTCAGCACTCACAAACCCCCATCAACTTCACAGGTGCACAAATTGCCGAGATGATGCTTCGCGCCCATGGCATTCACGATGTGCAGATCCTGCAAGTGAATGGACAGCTGACGGATCACTATGATCCTATCAACAAAACCGTCAACCTTAGCGAACCTGTCTATCACATCAATAGCGTCGCTGCAGCAGCAGTCGCAGCACACGAAGTCGGGCACGCAGTCCAGCATCAACAAGCCTATCTCTGGCTTTCTCTCCGCTCCAAGATGGTTCCTACCGTCAATATTGCCAGTCAGATTATGAATTTCGTCATGATGATCGGACTATTTGGTGCGGTATTTATGCGAAGCCCCTCGATGCTCTTGGTGCTATGTGCATGCATGGCGGTGACTACGCTATTTGCTCTGATTACCTTGCCTGTGGAGTTTGATGCCAGCCAAAGAGCCCTTGCTTGGATGCAGCGGAGCGGCATCGCCAACCGTATGGATCAAGAAGGCGCGAAAAATGCTCTCTTCTGGGCATCCATGACCTACGTCGTTGGCGCGCTGAGTTCTGCCGCCTACCTGTTGTATTTCCTGCTCCAATTCCTCGGTGCAAATCGTGATGAATCCTGATGCAATGATCGTTTTTTGCGAACCTCGCTTTTATCCCGAAATCCGAAGGACAACGCCATCATTTGCCGCGCAAGGCATTTCAGACCTTGGTGCTGCATCTTTGGCTGCAGCCCACTGCGGCCACGAAACTCCTTGCAGATCAAAGCCTAGTAACGACTTTCTATCGCTCTAGTTCGGCTCTCGGGTTTCACTTGTGCTATGGTTCCACCGCGCACGAATTCAGATTTCGTCAGCACTTGCTTGCGATCTTCTACCCCGTTCCCGATGTTTCGCGCCCATTGTACAACTTGTTCGATGACGGGTTCACTATCCCAGTGAATGTGCGAGATTTTCGGTTCACACCAAGAAAAGCAGGTGTCGTAGTCATTGCAGAAGAGCGAGACATCATCGGGAATTTTTAGTCCTTTTTGACTGAGAAAATGTTGTGCCGCTACAAAAAGCGGAGCTTCATCCAAAAGCAATGCCGTAGGCGGAGTGATGCCAAATAAGGCTTTCAGTCTGCTATGAAATCCGTCGATGCTCTCTTCCCAATCTGGGATGTGATAATCCGTTGGCTTGATGCCATTCTCCTCAAGGGCCAATAGAAAGGCTTGTTCGAAGTCTCCTAGTGACGGCGACCTTCGCCGTTTTCTCGTCAGCAAAACAATACGCTTGTGCCCAAAATTTGCGATCGCTCTGACCGCCTCTCGCAATGAAGAGATTTTTTCGGGACCCGCACCTGCCAATGCAAGTCCTTTCCTCCGGCCAAATATCGCAAATGTCGGCTGCCTTCTCTGTGCAAACCATTCTAACACATTTCGTGATCCCGCAAGAATGATCCATCCATCGAGTTTCATTTTTTCCACCATGCCACTGATTTTCTTTAACTCCATTCCGAGATCGATCATGGTCTTGGGGGCAATTACGATCTGATGGCCGTGATGCTCCAACATCATCCTCAAATCGCCGATATAGTTTTTTTGCGCATCCACCCTCTCGCTTAAAAGTAGCCCAAAACGCAACCCGTTGCTTTCTTGCCTCTTGGGAATGAAAGCAATCTTTCTTCTTTTTCGTTTCCCTTGTGCTATCAATAGCCCTTCGCTTTCGAGTTGCGTCAAAGCAGCATCCACCGTGTCTTTCCCAACTCCTAATTCCGCCGCTATGCTATCGCATCCAGGCATCAATCCCTGCCATCGTCCCGCAAAGAGGTTCTGCCTCAAATGCATTGCAACTTGTTCCCGTGCAGAAAGTATTTGCCATTTTTCCATGCATGAATCTATCGGTTTTCAAGGATAGATTGCAAGAAAGAAATCCTTTGGCTATTCGATATGAAATTCTATCATTGGCGTGCTACGGTTGAATGAATCCAAACTCGTAACGCCTTAATCGTAGCAAAAACCATCCAAAAAACATGAAAATCCGATCTGGTAACTACCTGATAGCAAGCATTTATGCAACTTGCATGATATGCTCTGAAGCACAAACACTTACATGGGATGCCAATGGCACTGGCGCTGGCCAGACGAATGGCGGCGGCGCATGGCTGGGAACCAACCTCTGGTACAATGGCGCCACCAATCAGAACTGGGGTTCTGGTTCGAATGCGATCTTCGGCGGACCAAGCTCCGCGGGTGGTGTGGTCACTCTATCCAGCCCGACCACAGCTGGCGCGATCACATTCAACACCTTCACTGGCACCTACACGATCCAAGGCACCGCATACTCTCTTACCCAAGGCGGCATCACGATCGGTGCCACCGCCGGAAATGTGACCTTCAGAGGCACCGGTGCCAGTCCGAATATTTTGACCCTTGCCGGCGCGGGCGGCATCACCATGAACGGCTCCGGCCTTTTGAACCTGAGGGAAAACCTCGTTATGAGCTATACCGGGGCGACGGAGATCAACAATGGGGTAGTGATGATCCATGGCAACAAGGGTGCCAGCAATTTCACGCTCAACGGTGGCATGCTCACCGACTACTACCAGACCACCTACGCTTTCACCGGCGGCTTGGGCACGGGTAACAACCAGATTCAAATAACCGGCAACAGCGGATTCGGTGCCGGTAACGGCGGCTCCACCTGGAGAATCGGTGGTGCCGGTTCCACGCTGGTCTGGGGTGCGTCCGGCGAAGGCACGGCCACCGGCTTCTTCAATCCAACCTCGTTGAAATTCCTGACTTCCGCCGACAATATGGGCACCACCATTTACGGCCAACCAACGCTGGACAACGCCCTTGACCTCAATGGCGGCACCCGGACGATCAGCGTCGCCCAGGCCTCGGGAACCAACGCACTCATAAACTCCAGAGCGACAATCGCTAGGAATATCACCGGCACCGGCGGTGGCAGCCTGACCAAGACCGGCGGCGGTAACTTGGCTCTTTCCGGAACTAACAATTACATCGGCGGCACGACAATCAGCGGCGGCATGATCCGCTTCGACACGCGCGCTTCTATGCCCGCGACAGGAACCTTATCCATCGCGGATGGAGCCATCCTCGGCGTGGCGGTCGCCAGCAGCGGGACGACTTGGGGAGCTGGCGCTGGCGTCGCCGGGATCGCCGGGCTCACCTCGACCGCCAACAGCGGCGGCGGGTATGGCGGCCAAAGCGGTGCGGTTGTCAACTTCGCCGGCAATTCCAGCCTGTTGCTCAACGTCACCGCGAACACCACCGAGAGCAACGTCATCGGCAACGGCGGTGCCACCAACCTCTCGCTCACCAAGACCGGCGGCAACTCACTGACTCTAACCGGCAACAACAGCTACTCTGGCAGAACGTGGGTTCATACCGGCACGCTCTCTTTCAACTCCATCGCCAACGTTGGCGCGGGCAGCAGTGCTCTGGGCGCTCCCGCAACCGTCGCCAACGGAACCATCAGCATCGGGTCTGACGGAGCTACAGTAACCCTCTCCTACACCGGCTCCAGCCACAGCAGTGACCGGGTCATCCACCTCCCCGCTGCCAGCGGCACTGCAATACTCGATGCTTCCGGCACCGGACCCTTGACGATCACCTCTTCCCTCACCGCCGCCGCAGGTGCCAAGACACTCACCCTCACTGGCACTAACACCGCCGCCAACACGCTCGGCACCACTGCCATTCCCGGCTTGGCCGAAGTTCTCACCATTACCAAAAGCGGTACAGGCACTTGGCGGATCAACGGTTTCTCGTCACCGAAAAATGCCTGGACCGTTACAGCAGGCACCTTGGTCGCTGCTGGAGGAATTACCACTGGCGACCAGAATGTCACCGTTTCTGGCGGAACGCTTGCTGGTGTGGGACCCATCACGCTCCAGTCCACTCGAAGCCTGACGGTTGGGGCGGCAGGAAGCCTAGCACCTGGAAATTCCGGCGTGGGGACGATGGCGGTCACAGGCATCCTTAACATCTCTGCCATGGCGAATGGTGCCGGCAAACTCAATTTCGAAATGGGGGCTCCGGCTGCCAGCGACAGAATCGCCGTCACCGGCACCGCGCAGATTGGAACCGGACTGCTCGGCTTAAACGACTTCGTCTTTACCGACCTTGGTGGCATGACCGCAAACACCTATGTCCTGATTTCCACCACCGGAGGAATCACCGGCACGCTGGACCCCGCCAACCGCCTTGGCACGATCGGCACGATTTCCGGAGCTCTTCAAATCAACGGCAACAACCTCGAATTCACCGTCGATTCGGACCTCGATGGAATACCGGACAGCTACGAATTGGCCAACACCGTTCCACCCTCCGCAACCGCGCTCGATCCGAATGGCGATGTTCTTCTCGATAACGATGGCCTCACTACCCTCCAGGAATACCTTCTCGGCACCAACCCGAACAATCCCGACACCGACGCCGATGGCCTCTTGGACGGAGTAGAAACCAATACCGGCATCTGGGTCAGCGCGTCAAACACCGGCACCAATCCCCTTCTTCTCGATACCGATGGAGACACCATACGCGATGGCTACGAAACCAACACAGGCATCTACGCAAGCTCCACCAATACCGGCACGAATCCTCATCGACCCGATAGCGATGGTGATGCTCTGACAGACTTAGTTGAGACAGGAACGGGTGTGTTTGTAAGCAAAACCAATACCGGTACCAACCCGAACAATTCAGACACCGACAACGACGGCGCGGGCGACTGGTATGAAGTCACCGCCTCCTTCACCAGTCCATTCCTTGCGGGCGAAAAGCCGAACGTCCCCTATCCGCTCCCTGATCCGGACATTTCCACCGGTGCCACCGACAAGCCGGTCAAAGTTTACATCATGTCCGGCCAGTCCAACATGGTCGGACTGGGGACCGTCAGCGGCACGGGAGATGGCACGCTGGAAACGATGACTCTGCGCCAAAACAAGTTCCCCAATCTGGTCACCCAAAGCGGCGCTTGGACGGCTCGCGAAGACGTCTACTATCGAGGGGTCATTTCCGCCACCGCCGACAAAAAGCTTGGTCCCGGCTGTG
>JAIYDP010000270.1 GCA_027487435.1 Verrucomicrobiaceae bacterium
GGGGGGGGAAGGCCCGAGGGGGGGGGGGGGGGGGGGGAAAGGGGTTGGGTTGTTTGGGGGGGGGGGGGGGGGGGGGGGGGGGGGGCTGATCCTTTTAGGCGGAGGCGCTGATGAAGCAAGCGGAGGGGGAGTTGGAGCGCAAGCGGGGGGAGATTCGCGCGGTGATGCTAAATTTAGAACACCTTGAGGGGCAGCTTGATGAGCTCGAAAAGGAAAAGGCAGACATCAACCGCCGCATGGCAGACCTCAACGACCGCTCCGCTCGCGCCGCCATGCTCATCAACTCCCTCTCAGACGAAGCGAAGCGATGGCAGCGCCAGCGCGCGGAGATTGAGTCGCAGCTGCCGCACCTCCTCGGCGAGTCCGTCCTAACAGCCGCGCTTGTTAGTTTTACGGGCCCCCTCTCCCATCAGAAGCGCGACGCCGTCGTCGCGATGTTCCGCGAAAGCCTCTTTGCTCAGGGGCTGTCCGTTCGGGAGGGGTTTGACGCGATGCGGCTTCTTGTGGACGACAACGAGCTGGAGGAGTGGGTCTATTGGGGTCTACCTAACGACAACGGCGTCCTCTGCAGCGCCGTCATCGCATCGAACGTCGTCAGGTGGCCCATCATCATCGACCCGCACGGCGTCGTGCCGCGGTGGTTAACAACTAAAGAGCAGAAGAACTCAATGCGCTGTTTGAGCTACGCACTGCCATCATTCGCCAAGAGTCTTGCGTTTGTGGCCCGCGCAGGGTTTCCCGCGTATGTGGTTGTGGCAGAGGAGGAGATGCCTGAGGTCATCACGTACCTCCTCCGACGTCAAACGTAGTCAAATGTACCGCTCAAGTTAACGATCGGAGGTACCTGGGGGCGGAGGCGACGTCCGCGACGATTGGCGACGTTGAGGTTGAGATGTCGCCGATGTTTAAAATGTATTTAATTGTGGAGGCGAAGGAGGCCATCACGCATGAGGTCAGTCTATTTTTAGAACAAACGCATCCATGGAGCATTTTTGATTTGCTTCTTTTGGACACATATCCCCCCCCCCCCCCTGAGGCAGTCAGATGTACACCCTCTGCAGCGTCGTCGACTTCTCCCTCTCACACGAAGCCATCGAGGAGATATTTTTAGTTGAGACCCTGCGCCGTGCCGCTGAGGAGGTCATGGTCGAGCGCCTCAACCTCCTCTCTCAAATTTCCGCCGACAAAGCGCAGGTTTAGTCCTTTGTCTTGCTCCTGTTTGATGTCCCATCAGATCAGCGAGCTTGAGAATCGAATCGTCGCGCTGATGGGGGCCGCGTTGGAGCCCGCGATTTTAGATAACAACGAGCTTTTATCGTTATTGCAGGAGCAGAAAGTAGCCGCGAATTCTGCGCGATTTAACTGCGACTTATCTCTTCTTTTTTTTTTTACATCTTGTTGACCCTCTGCATTCGGCGCTTCGATTGAATTTAGTTTTTAACTTTTTTGTTATTTTTTATTTATTTTTGAGTTCGCATCCGTGTTCTGACAAAATTAATGTTAAATTTATTTGACGTTTCTTACCCCCCCCCCCCCAACAGTTCGCCATCGACCTCGCAGAGGGGCGCCGCCAGACGTTGCGCGAAGTTGAAGAGGATTTTAATTCAAAGCGCGCCTACTACCGCCCCGTCGCCGACGCCGCCGCCTCCCTCACGCGATCTATTTTTGACCTCGCTGTCCTCTCCCCCGCCTACGCCGCGCCCTTTCCGCGCCTTATTCGCGCGACTGTTGGCGCCATAGGGGAGGCAATCGCTAACAAATCTGTTACCTCCTCTACCCCTGCTGGCGCCGTACAGCCCCCCCCCCCCGCAGCTTTGGCAAAAGCAGCCGAGACCAGCCGCGCCCCCCCGCGCGATGTTCTATTTTCGGAGCTCATCCATCATAAGAGTCAAAAGTCCCTCTTTTCAAAAGGGCGCCTCCCCCCTCCTTTTCCGGCATCGCAGCACGTGGGGGACCTTTCTGAGGGGGGGGGTGAAGACGCAGCCGCATCGCGTGCGGGAAAATTTGTTTTGCAAGTCGAGTTGGAGCGGATGATCGCGTGCGTAGTGCGCGCGCTAACAGCCATTGGGTGCTCGCTTTTATCTCCGTCGGAGATGCAAGCGTTTCTCTTCGCTTCCGTCGTGGCGCTTTCCACCCCCTCCCCCCACGAGTTTCTCAACGCGTTTTCAGCGCGAGAGGAGATCACATCGGAGCCGCAAACGGACGACACTTCGCGCATTGACCTCCTCTCGGAGCTTCTCACCCCCCTCCTCGACGATGACTTCGACGCAATCGCCGCGTCTGTCAGCGCGGCATGGCCCTTCCTCCGCGCCGCCGCCGCCGAACCGGACCTCTTGACGCGTGCCATCGAAGACCCCGCGCTAAAAATATCTCTCACCCCCCGCTCACTCACGCGCGTCGTCCTCGCGCGCGTTGGGGCGCCGCATGCGCTGGCGCGCGCGATTGCGTCATGGACGCTCCTGCACCACCCCAACGCGCCCCTTCACGTCAGGGCGACCGTCGCTGCTGCGGCGGGAGTGCGCCTGCGTGAGGATGCGGCTGATGCCGAGGCTCTGCGGCTAAAAGATCTGTTTGTTGGCTCCAGTTGCGCAACGCCAATTGTCATCGTCGGTGCTTCAAACGAAGGCACCCCCCCCCCCATCCTCGCGCGCTTCGCTGACGCACTCGGCGCGCAACTCATCGCGGCGGACGCCGCAACCTTAACAGTCGACGACATTCTTTACGAGCTGGACGCCGCGCTAAAAATAGGCCGATGGCTGGCCCTACGCCGTACGCAGCCCCCCCATTTCGCCGCCATCGCGCGCTTTTTCTCCGAGCGGATCGTCGGCGACGCCCCCGTCCCACCCCACCCGGAGTTCCGCTTGTGGCTCTTCGCCGACCGGCCCGACGACATCCGCCCACGCGCGATTCGAAATTTGAGCATTGGCATGCGCGTCCACACGCCCGTTGACGTCCCGGCGGCGATGGCTGACGCCGCCGATGGCCTTGCGCGAGTGGATGGGGCGGGGGATTTGTGGCGCTCGAGCGCCCTGACGCGGCGGTTGGTGCTGTCCCTCTGCATCCTCCACTCGTCCCTGACCGTTCGCGCGGGGTATGGCGTCGCGTGCTGGCGCTCCCCCCTCGAAATCGGACGCCCCCTCTTCGACAGCGCCCTTGCGGCCATCGTCGCGTTGGCCCCTGCGCTGGGGGGGTTGAACGACGCTGACGCTGCGGCGCGCGTTGCGGAGGCCGTCAAGGGGGTCTATTTTGAATTAACGAGCGACGCAACAGATCGTGCGGTCGTCAGCTCCGAAGTGCAATCTGTTTTCAAGCGCGATGTCAAGTCGTTTTTGGACCTCTCGCGCCTGACCCCTCGCGAAGGCGAGTCCCCCACCGCCGCGCTAAAAGCCTTTATTTCTTCGTCCTTTAACATCTCCGAAGACGCCACGTTCGTCGGCGTCGGCGCCTCCCTACAGCGCGCGCGAGAGCTGCACAAGTCCGAAGAGACGCTCTCCCTCCTCCACAAGATCCTCCGCAGCGACCCTTCGCTCCGCGCGCCGTCAGCGCGACCGCAAGTCGATGCGGCGTGGGAGGACTGCCGCAACGTCAAGGCGCACCTCAGCGCACAGGCCCTGCGCTCGTTTGAAAATCGCGGGGCGCTGACCTACGCGCAGTCGCCCGCACACCCCCTCGACGTTGTGGTGCGCAGCGAAGTGACACTCTACGGCGCCATCATGCGGCGCATCGCCGCGGACGTCGACGCCATCATCGCGGCAGTCCAGCGGCTGGAGATGGACGCCATCCCCCCGGAGCTGCGAGAGGTCGCGGCTTCGCTGCGGGCGCGGGAGGTACCGCCGCGTTGGCGGGAGGCAGTACCAACTGCGTTAAATACTTCGTTAGGGGAGTTTCTTTTAGCGCTGGAGGAGAGGATTCAATACTTTTACGAATGGGTGGAATCGCAAGAGCCTGTGTCAATGTGGCTTTCCGCTTTTAATTTCCCAAGCGCTCTTTTGAACGCGCTGCTGCGGGTTTACGCCATCCGCCACCCCAACGACGCGGCGCCGACGCGGTTCGTCCACATGGTCGTCCCAGACGACGTCGCAACGGCTGCCCCAGCAGACGGCGCGTACATCCGGGGTCTATTTTTAGCGAACGGACAATGGGACCCGCTGCATCGCATGATTGTCGAGCCGCCCCCCCACCACTTGTTCACGAGGTTCCCCATTGTTCATTTCTTGCCGGACAGGGGGGCACCCCCACCGCAGGGTGGGGCGGTGAAGAGCTTTCGGCGGGGAAAGAGCATTGTGATGTTCGGTTGCAGCCTCTATCACAACGGCGATTTGATGGCCGACGTCTTTGAGAGGAGGCCGGATAAATTGGAGTGGAACGAGCTGGCCAACATCTCACTTCCAGCTTTCAAGTCGGCGGAATTTCTCAGGAAGAACGGCGTCGCACTTTTTGTCAACGCACCCGCGAGATATGTTGTACCCTCTCATTCTGTGAGATAGCTCCCTTAAACATGATGGTTTGTGGACGGCAGTGACGACGATGAGACGTCTCGTACGAGGCGCAATTACTGCCAGAGGCTTTTTAACAACAAAAAACCAGCAGACCTCAAGGGAATGACCAAGGCAGAGCTCGAGGCCATGTGCGCGGAGAGAAGCGAGCGCAAAGGGCGAGCTTGTGGATCGCCTGATGAGCTGGAAGAGCCGCCAGTACGTGACGGAAATGGGGAGGGAGGCAGCCGAGTCGCGAGTCGTCGAAGATCTCCATCGGCGATCGTCGGGTGAGGGGGAGGATGTGCAGAGGGTCCAGGTCCATGTCGCCAATGTGGAGCACTCGAGTTTTGACAAGGCGAACTGGAAGGACGCTTGGCGTCGATACTCTCGAATGCCTTGGCCAAGTCGCTGCCAGATCCTCGGCTGCGGGCAAGACGCATCGCTCGTGGCGCACATCTACGTTAGGGGCCGCCCCAAAGGCATCAACTGGATTGTCCCTACCTGCGACCCGCACAACCACCAGCGTGACTTGGAGTGCGGGGACAACTACTGCCCAACATGGGTGAAGACCAAACCCTCCGTCGTTGCGATTGCATTCTGGGAGCAGACGTCGATTGAGAGGCGCACTCACAGGACCTTCACTTCGGTGCCTTTGCCGTCGAAGCTGACTCCCCCCTTGAAGTCCTCGAGACGCACGAAGACTACAGAATTTTGAATGTCCGCGCATCTGACCAACGCTGCTTCATCATGCTGTCGCGCGATCCGTGCCATTATTGCGTGAAGCTGCAGCCAAAGTTTCATGCATACCGCACAATGGCGTCTCTGATCGGCTACATCGTGGTTTGCACGAAGCACGGCGAATCATTGTCACAGTGGACGGAGAAAGGGGTCGCGTCCATGGCGATCGCATTGAGAACATCACAGATATGGTGTGGCAAACGAGGAGGACGTAGCCTTTGGCCAAGATCCAGGCAGACGTCTCCTGACGCGTGAAGTTCAGTCTTGGCCTCTCTAACAGATAGTTTTCTTTTGGTTAGTTATTTGTCTTCAAGGCCATGGTTTGCAAGCTCTGCCAACGCGACGGGCACTACAGGAAGACCTGCTCCAGCTTCAGAGAAGAAAACCTCGAGGAAATGACCAAGGCAGAGCTCGAGGCCATGTGCGCGGAGAGAAGCGAGCGCAAGTCCGGCAGCAAGGGCGAGCTTGTGGGCCGCCTGATGAGCTGGAAGAGCCGCCAGTACGTGAAGGAAGAAGACGGGAGGGGAGGGAGGCAGCCAAGTCGCGAGTCGTCGAAGATCTCCATCGGCGATCGTCGGGTCGATCATGCGGACGTTCGGCGAATGCAAATTCGCGTCGCCAATGTGAAGCACTCGAGGTTTGACAAGGCGAACTGGAAGGACGTGTGGCTGAGGTACTCCGGAGTGTCATGGCCAAGTCGCTGCCAGATCCTCGGCTGCGGTCAAGACGCTACGCTTGGGGCGCACATGTACGTCGACGGTCAGGTCCGCGGCATCAACTGGATTGTCCCTACCTGCGACCCGCACAACCACCAACGTGACTTGGAGTGCGCGGACAACTTCTGCCCCAGATGGGTCAAAACTAAAGTCTCCGTCATTGCGATGGCGTTTGAAGAGCACCCCTCGGTCACGCAGGCTCAGCTAGAGGACCCGCTCTTTGGTCCTTTCTCCGTTGAAGTGGGCTCTCACCTTCGCCTTGTCAATGCGCACGTGGCTCAGGGCATCTTGAGTGGCAGAGGGGAAGACAAAGTGTGCTTCCTAATGCTCTCAGCGAGTTGGTGTCACTTTTGCAAGAGGCTGCAGCCCAAGTTTGAGAAATACGCTTCGAGGATCCGGGAACCTTGCTACATAGTAGAATGTCCGATGGACGACGATTGGACCTCAACATGGACTGATGGAGTCCCAACAGTGTTCATGGTCAACAGCGCAAGGAAAAGAGTCGAAGACATCACCAGTTCCGTTTGGCGCACAAGGTAGGTCCCAAGTAGAGATTGTCGGCCAAGAGTGTGACCTCCCTTGCATTAATAGTGAAGAGCATGTCAGCATGGCTCTTATGCCACCCATAACGGGCAGTCTTCATTCTCATAACAATGATCAGTCGATTCTCTTATCCAAAGTGCCGAGCCGTGCCGCAGCCTTCAACCGCTACTCATATTTCTAGCGAAATATTCGTTACCAAACGCACATCAACATGCCATTCTTCCGAAGAAAGAACAGGGTTGCTTGCGTCTCTTCAATCAGCGATGACAGGGTGCGTGATCTCCTTTCACTACATTCTGCTCTCTGATGTCTCTAACACTGAAGCCATCCGAAATGAAGTCGTCTTGGGAATCCCCCGGTTCTCCGCGAGATATTCCTTCCGTTCGCTCCGTTTCAGTCCGAGTTTGGCGGGATGTACGGGAGCGTGAGCTTATCATTGGTTCTGTGGTGCCTTAGCTGCACTCTCGGAGGCTCAGAACGTGTGTCGTTTTCTTGTTTTGGCTGTGTTGTAACCTACGATAGCTCACTCTGTAAATACAATAAATCCTACAAATTCTCGCCTGCCTCTATGTTCGGCTTGTTCACAAGAACTCCGTTGGCTCTCATATGAACTTCAATGTACAACGCAACCTCCTCCGCAGCAGCGATGTGGGGAAAGTCTCCACCTTTCCTGACCTCCGCCAACCGAGCGGAAGAGTACCTTGTCAGCATTTCTTTTTTAAGAGATGCAGGCAGCGCACACTTGTCGAGGCTCTTGCCGGTCAGAGTGGACTACAACAAGGACCGACATTGATGAGAGTAATTTGAGAGTCCTGAAGCCGCAGGGGGGGGACGCGAGAGGACAGCGTCGAAAGAGTTAGCCTTGACGCGACCTCTTCTTGACACAACGAGTCCATCTGCTGAAGTGAGCACACACAAACCGACTCTTCGAGGAGGAATGTCTTTGCCAAAGGCATTCAATGTGCAGCGAAAAGATGCGAGCAGACAGACGCACATGGCGTCAAAGCGTACCTCTTCCACAGCAAAGTCAATGCTCTCGGCGACTTCGTGGCTCGTTGGCCCGTCGTTGAACGACGCCAAAAGATATCTCTTCAGCACGAAGCCGGGCAGCCACTCAAACCTCAAACGTAAAGTTCAACAAGGGCGGTGCTTACATTCCACTCGCCACCGGGGCCTTTTCAACAAATAAGTCCGTAGACAAGAAGGAATTCACTAAAATGAGAGACTCTACCCTCAGGGGCTTCGCAGCTGCATATAACTGCGCAAGAAATCCTCCCAAGGACACTCCGAAGATGTGAACCTTTCACGTCAAAGTGGCGATGAAGGGCTCACTTTGTGTGCCTTCAGCTCATCGAGAAATGCGTCTACACCATTGACGAACTCGGAATGTGAGAAATAGGCCGGCGGCTGAGCCTCCACAGTTAGTCTTGCCAACAGGGTGCAACAGCAATAACTCTGTAGCCCTTTGGACAAAGAGATATAAGCACTCTGAAGAAATGCTGCGCCGTGCCACTTGCGCTTGGAAGGCACAACAGGCAGGGCTGCTCTGTGAGAAACTGAGTTCACGGCAGGGACCGCATGACGAGGTCCTCCGTCGTAGTACTTCCACTCGCCGAACGCTAGATCAACTGAGGCCTAGCCATTGTGAGGGTTTGATGCACACATATCACAGTCTTCAGGGCATACGTTGCCTTGAAATGCTTGAAAGCCCTTGAAACGTGCACTTCTGAGGGCATTAACGAACAATGCTAAACATCAATTTATTCGTTTTTAGAGTTGTCTGCACGGACCTCTTCGTCGTGAGAGAAACCTTTGATGGAAATTAGCTCCGTTGAGCTGAGAACCTCAGTTGGAATGATTGATAAGAAGGCCGCTATGGGGGCAGTGTTGGCTGCGAATTTCCTGTCAGCCGTACAACACGACGCCAGTGTAGACCCCGCCCTCCGCCATTTCGTCTCCGCCGCGACCGCCGGCTCCGCCAGCGTCAGCCGCTGTGTGGAGCTCGTTTACGTGCGGTTGGTCTTCTGCGACCTTGGAGGATCAGGAGGGGATTTGTTTATGAACTGATGAATGGCGCTCACCTCTTCAATGAAGGCTGAAAACGACCGCAGGACGGGGATGCTATTTGAAACAATGTCATCAAAGACGCAACAGCATGGCCAGACCTTGGGGTAGAGGTCCCTGTTCGTCGTGTCCGCCATCGTGAAGGACGCAAAGAACTTGCCAAGGTGACCAATCGGCCGCTGAGGGTCGAACGATCGTCCCGCACGTGGGACTGAATGCTTCCAAAAGTTGCGAAGGGCTGACACGCTCTCGCTGTGATGTCGCTGCGCTTCATCGAGGGCCTTTCGAAATTCTGTAACGTCATTATTTACGTGATTGCGCTCTAACCCATCATGTTCATTGAGGTCATTCTCGTGTCCCCTGCTCGCGAAGACTCCGCTCCTTGACTCATTTTCTTGTCAAAAGCATACATTGCGAATTTGCTGTCGATCGCCAGGTCAGACTTGCGAAAGCTTTGAACAAGCGGCGCCAGCGTCCTCCCGCTCTATGTCACGTGCTGCAAAGCCTCGAGGGCATAGTGTGGGGGGGGGAGCGTTGCGCACTGCCCATGTGCGTTCAGCTCGCTCTTGATAAAAGCGCAAACTCACCAACAGCAAGACACATCACAACAAGAGCCGTTGCGGCGATGTACAGCGCCGCTGGGGGGGGAGCGGCTGAAAAATCGAGCTGAGCCGACTCTTTGGGTCGACCAAATCCACGGCCGAGGGGAGGGCCAAGGGCCGAACTCTCGCAGCTTCTGGGACCTCCGGCTCTGCACTGTTTTGATAGACTTGGAGGCCATCCATCAGCTGCTGAAGGGTTGCGGTGACCCAACGAAAAATTGATGGCTTGTGACGCTGCTCTGAGGCCTCCTGCATGGCGAAGAGGGTGGCAAACTCTGCGGTCTGAGCGTTGTTGGCGATGCGGGAGGTTGCGCCCATGATGTGCTTTGGTGAGATGGGCGGGTGCTAAC
>JAIYDP010000167.1 GCA_027487435.1 Verrucomicrobiaceae bacterium
AAAAGGAGCCATTAGGGGAGTTAAGGACGCCTTCTCCAGCCCTGGCCCCCTTGGCAAATTCCCCCCCGTACCGCGGGGGGGGGGGGGGTGAGAAGGCAATGGCGCAACTCTTCGAGAGAGTGAGATAAAAGCACGCGGTGCCGTGCTCATGTTAAACTGCATTTATAACAGTAGTTTGTTACTTCAAAAAATAAGAGCATGCTGGGGGGTCCCCCCCCCCCCCTCGTTGATTGCTTACGTGGTCGCCGGAGGGCTCCATGAGTGACCCCATCCCATAAAACACGCCGTCTTTGAATTCGCCCTCATATTCGACGCCATTGCTCAAAGAGAGGACCCCCCCCCCATGAAAGCGAGACTTGTGGAACGACCCTTCGTATCTAGGTTATTTTTAGAAATAAATATCACCCTGGTCAGTAATAGCGCAAGGGAAACTGTTTTTTCACTAAAAATAAATGTGCAAAAAAATGAGAAAATGATGGCTCCTTCGAGAGGAAATATACAGAGATATCAGAAGTAATAGACTTTAATGATGATATTCCTTGACATCGAATACGTGAATCAATTGAAAAGACAAAATATATTCGGAAAAATCAAAATCAAAATTGCTGTAATAATAAAAACGGGGTACAAAAATAAATTTGAGTTCATGTATCCATAAAAAATAATTCCCTTATTAAAAAAAAAATTAGAAGAGGTAATACGTTTATTTCTTAGAAAATAAAAAGCATTGACCTTGTGCCGTTGGGCTGCTCAAAAACACCCCTCCCATCCATTTCGCCCCCGCGCCATGACCCTGAGAATGAACTCAAATTTCTTGGGAAATACCTTTGTAAGAGAAGTCATCGCACGTCACGTCAAGGTCAAATCGGCCGTCTTCGACCGCGACGCGGATCGGCAACCCCCCCTTCACTTTGAACTCCCCCTCCCCAAACATGGTGTTGCGGTAGAATGTCCCCGTGAACGAATTCCCGTTGCCGAAGCGGCGAGAAAATTGAAAGCGACCTTCCACAAAGTCGCCTTCCCACCTGCGCAAAGTTAAAGAGAAAAAGCTCGTTTGTACATGTCGCCGTCGCGCCAGTGCATCTTGCCGATGCCGTGCAGCTCGCCGTTGAGCAACGGCCCCTCGTACACGTCCTCCCCAGAGACATCAAAAGACCCATCAGCCGCCAAGGTCACGCGACCACAGCCGTTGCCAGACCAGTTGCCAGCCTCAAAGTCGCCCTCATAAAAATCCCCATTTGGCGCAGTCCATTTCCCTACGCCATGCAGGACATCGTCCTTGAAGATTCCCTTAAATTCTTGCCCTTCGTTAGTCTTTAACACCCCCTCGCCGCAGCGGAAGGACCGCCAGAGCTGCCCCTCGTATGCGTCGCCGTTTTTGAACGTCACGCTGACGCTGGACGCGTCGTCGACAAAAACCGTCACGAGCCGCGTGCCGTCGGGGAAAGTAAGGGCCCCCTTGCCGTGAAACTTGTGCCCCTGTGAGGTGTCAGGGAAAGGGGGGGGGGGGGTTGGACTTTGAACATGCCCGCGTATTTGGCTCCGGTGATGGACTGATGGAGTCCCTTCCCTTCCCAGGCTCCATCAACGAAGTCGCCATCATACCTGAAGGGTCATATCGTGCGGCTGGCGTTGCTGTACCGGTCGCCTGACTTATACGAGTAGCTGCCCTTGCCGTGCGGCTTAAACATTTTGATGGGGCCAAGGTACACGCCATCGCGGTACTCTTTCACTCCGCGAGTGGGAAGAGGGGGCGGAGGAGTCGGCGCCGTCTTCTCGCGGGACGCCTTGCGTTCTCCAGCTTCCGAAGGCGTTGCCGTCGGTCGAGTCGGAGGACGGGCGACGCCGCGACCGACGCCACGGGCTACTCGGGAAGACCCTCTCCCTCGATTGGCTTGCACTACAGTCGGTGTAATAATCTTCTTCTTAACTTCTTCGTCTGGAGGAGGGGGTTTGTAAACCAGCGCGTCTTCTCCGTACTTGTCCGCTAGCTTCTTCAGGATCTCGGACATTTCTTCGTCGGTGGGAGGAACCTCATCAGCGACAACTCTGGCGACAGCGCGGGCTCCACCCCTCCCTCGGCCTCTCCCTCGAGCAGCTTTCATCGTTAAACGATTCTAATGAGACTTGCTCTAAATTACCAGGACTTATTGTTTAAGTTAATGATGCAGAGAGGCAAGCTTCCTATTTTCTGCAGGCCTGTCCCAGCCTATTTTTTCATCCCTATCTTGCTTCTCTATTCAACTTGCTATTTTCCGGACATATTTGGGGCCATGTTTGCGCGGCCTCAGCCGCAAGATTGGCGAAAAGTGGACCCTGCAGCGCGACCTCCTGTTGGGTGCCATCCTCACTGTTCTGAGAGCACAGGTTCTCCCGAAGAAAGTGCTCTCCACCCCTCTTGAGGCAGTCGAGCTAGCGGAGAAGAAGCAGTTTGAGAAAGCTGATGAATCCTCTGGCACAATTGAACAACCCCTCTTCCAGCTTGAGCGCCATGGCTTCCAAGTCGCGGTCTGGTCGATCTACGCCAACTCTACACCCGTTTGATGTTTTGGAGCGGGGCGGCGTTGACACCATCAGGCCCGTGATTCAGTAACTTGGGTTACCCAATTCACAACAGACCGGCTGAACGTCCTCAAGCGCCTCCTCGCCCGCTGGAACGGTACCCCTCCCCCCCTTTGCCCTAGTTCACAATAGTAGGGCCAATCTCGGCTGCTCTTTGGACAAATGACCTCATTACCGACCTCCGCCTCCTCAAAGAAGTCATCGGCCGCATCGACATCCACGTCATCCCGGCCTCGCAGGTGCGTTCACGCGCGCGGTAGGCCCTCGCATCACCCCCACAGGGGCTCTACCCTGTCAACACTCTTCGAAACGTCGCCATCGACAAAGCCCGGACGAACTTCATCCTCCTCGCGGACGTTGATTTTGTCCCTGGCGATGGGACGTACGAGTACATGACGAAGTGAGGGGCTGTCGACGAGGAGGCACTGACGAAGGCAAGGAACATTGAGCTGTTCAAGAACAACCCTCGCAACTGCTACGTCCTCCCTGCTTTTCAAATGAAGGACGCGGGGATGGACATTCCGCACTCGAAAGCGGAGCTGAAGGGCCTGCATGCAACTGGTGGCATTTTCCAAGTCCGTATCCGCCTTCTTTTCTTTCCTCTGCTTCATCGTTATGATTGAACATTAGCCCTTGACCTATAGACAATGATCCCGGCCGCAGCATCGCCCATGATCGGACCAAGTACGACGCCTGGCTCTCCGCAGCGGAGACCTACCGCGTGGACTACGGCTTCCCTTACGAGCCCTACTTTGTTGCTCACAGAAGCATCCCTCGGTGAAATGATCTCGTGTCGCTCAGATGGGCTAATGCCGCAGCTACGACCACCGTTTTGTCGGGTATGGCAACGACAAGGCCACGCATTGCTTTGAAATCAACGCCGCTGGGTTCAGTTTCTACGTCTTGCCGGAGCCGTTTGTTGTGCACGTGGACCATCCTCCCGGGGCGTGGATGTACCAGACGCTGGCAAACTATGAGGTCTCACGCGAGGGGGGGCTGCACTCTGACGACGTAGCAACGAATGAAAATTGCAATGGACACATTTTTCTCTGATGTGCGTCGTCGATACAGTACCCCGGACATCATTCCTTCTCCTCCCGAGGCCGCTGAGAAGTTTCAGGGCACTGTTGGGCTGCGGGGGGAGGACTGCAACCAAGTCTGTGGAAGAGAAGGTCTGAGAGAGTTGTCGCTGGCTGACGTTGAAGGCCTCACGTGCCGATCAGATCTTGTCAAGCATGTCAACCTTTGCAAGGCGGTTGAAGACGTGTTCACTTGCTCTCAAGGCTGTTCGAATAGCTTTTATGGGCAGGATCTTCCAGCCATGGACGTCACACGGGATCAGTGCCTTGTGAATGCAAAGCTCGCAGAGTTTCCGTTCGATTGCGTAGCAAAACACGAGAACACAAGGCGGCTATGTCCTTGCGGGAGGAAGCTGTAGAGTCCTCACACCTCGCAGCCGCGTCCAACGTCGGTTTTCTTCCCTTCGCGGCCACTAGGATTTTGTATGTAAGCTTTTCTTTGTAGATTTTGCAGCAATATTGGATGCCCTATCCGCAATATCGTCCAAACCTTTGATCATTCGTTTCGACTGGACGTCAAGTCTAAATTTGGAACGTGAATTGCAGTTTCCCGCCAAAAATCGCTTGTGTGAAATGCCCCATGGTTCTCGCTGAAAATGTTGATGAGCTTGCTAGATTGTTGAGAAGATCGACTCAATCCCAGCGTTTCGATGCTGCGGCTGATGCCAGCCGGGTGTCGCGTGATCTGTCCGCCTCCACGGCGATGGACAATATTCCAAACGACGGAACTGCTTCATCTGCTGGTGCTGCTGCAACGAAAAAGACTGAGGCGTGCAAAGATCAATCAGTTTCTTCGCCTTATACCGAAAAATTTCGTTGTGGCAGCTGGGATTCGGTCACAAGACATTTTGACAGCCACTCTAGTCACGCCAACCGTAATCAGCATCAGGCTGGACCCAATTTCGTTCCAGAACTTCCGTCCCAGCATGCTGGCCAAGGTGAATTTGCTTCAAGCACAGACCCTTCTCCAAACACATTTGGGCTTTTGTCAGAGCACGGACCACAGGCCCAATCTTGGCGCATCACAGGGACTGGCCGTGCGTCCTATGACGCGTCCATGCTTGGAAACTTTTGTACAGTATCGCCGTTCAGCTCGTTGAAGCAGGTCAGCAGCGAAGATGAAAGGATATCAGCCTTTATTTGCAGGCCCACCCAGCGCCTCCAAGCGGAGCTTCATGTCCCTCCAATGCAAAAGCAAACTGAAGCAAACTCGAGGAAATGTAATTCATACAACAGCTGGCTCGCAATGCAGTCAGAGCTGCCTGCGATTGCTACCCTTCAGACCAAAGAGTTGTCAGACAGCAGGTTCCGCCAATGTTCCGCCGATTCGGAAGCTTCGTCGCCTGTATTTTCGACCGTTGCGGCGAGAGATTTTTTTTTGGTGCCGGAGCGACAATCAGGTCTCACGAAGCAAACATTTCTTGACAATAGAGAAGAGGGGGCACACACGGACGCTCTAGTTTTCACTCACTTTCAGTACTTGCCAAACAGCGACCTGATGAGAGGGTATCCTGATGAGCGAAGTAACATTATGCCTGAGCCAGTTGGCCCGATATCACAAGTAATTGACCCCAATGCCGTTCAACTTGGGACGTCAGAGAAACGCCTCATACCTCCAGGGGTTTCCCATCCCACCATTTCAAAACACCGTACCTCAGGATATCAGAGTACGCCGATGTGAGCCGATTCGAAAGAATTTGATCGGGCGCTTTGACTCTGTTTCGGGTGGAGCTGGGTTTTCCCTTCTTTGGGTGTTCCTTAATTTTGCTAGGGCGGCAGCAAATTCTCTCCACAGAAGCACCGTTCACAGCAGTCCAATCACACAACATGCTCTCCCATTGGAGTCCAATGTCATCCGCAGGCCGGTTACGTCAGCACATATGCGACCTCAAGGCAGTGCATCCTTTAATTTTATCCACCATGACTGCTCAGGGACGGACTGGACGCGAGCTATCGAGTGTTTACTTCATTGACTTTTGTCACACAGCAGATCAGACCCAACACTCTTCCCCTTTCAGTCTTGCATTTGGACAGCTGCCCCAGAGTCTGAACGAAGCGCTCGCGGATCTGCTTTGTTGACTACAAACGTCGCACCCAACGGCGACTCAGCTCATGTTACGTTCGAGTTGATCTGTTCATTCATTCGCAGTTAGCACAGGAGTCTTCAAGAGATCGCGCACCGACAATCGGGCACTCTTTTGGAGCTTCACTCCACCATGCGCACAACCTGAACTTGAGCCAGGCAACTGGTTGGTTACGTCTCCTAGCGCCATTGATTGTGTTGTTTTGGTTGCATGTTGCAGGCTTTGCTGTACTCGAGGGCTTATGCCAACAGCAAATCGAGAGTACTCCCAACGCTTGGGAGTTGAACTGAACTCAGAGCAGAAGCATTTGCTTTTCGTTCAGAAGGTACCTGGAGAATTTTTCCTCTCACAGCGCAGCTCTCTGAGCGGGAGCCTTTGTTCTACACGTTTTTCTCCCGCAGAACCATTCACCTTGCAAAACTCTCCGCCTCCATGGCCAACGAGTCGTCCTTGAGACAGGAATTCGGGCGGTATGGTGTCATCATGAGCATTCGGTGCGGACTGTCAACCTCCTCCACTCACACCGTCGAAGACTTGTCTCCAGAAGCGCTTCTGAATGTTACGGGTTCATTTCTTTCTCCAAAGAGGCCGAGGCGCTGGCAGCTTGCTTCCATGCGAATCAAAAGGATCGTTGGCGCAAGCTCGTGAGCTTGGCAAAGGCAGAGCTCCCTAGGGCTATCGACTCCTCCTCCCTCGTGTTTGTCGGCTCCATGCTGGCAGAGAAGTCCTGCGTCTTCACCGATTTTCAAGCCACCGTTCCCATTGGCAGAGACCTTGCACTCGTACTTTTGCTATTTTCAATGGGCTCATAGATGAGGTTCATCAAGACCCCCAAGGTCGATTCTTCATCGCCAGACTGCCATCACACACAATGGCGCAGAGGTTCATCGAAAGCTATGACAAAGAGTTCTCCTCCATCTTTGTCACAGCCGCTACTGTTAGGGCCCCTAAAATTGGTTTGATGACACCCCAAGGACGTGACTTCAAGTCACCTGTGGTTTGGCCGACTCCCCATCGACTTCTGCAACAGCATGAGCCTCTCAAGCCTCTGCTCCGTCTTTGGCCAAGTCGACAACGTCTACGTCCTCGAGTCAAACTGTGCGTTTGTCGACTTCCGCAAGCAAGACGATGCCATCTTCTGTTTCCATCGCCTCCCCTGCACATTAAATGATGGCGCAGCATTCTACTGCATGAGATATCTTGGCACCCCCGTCATCGATTTTCAAATTTCTGATTCAATGGCTGGTGCAGAGGCTGCTACAAAATTGAACACAACATCCAAGTGGGTTCAATCGAAGGAGCCCCCCCCCCAGTTGGTTCCCTCGTAAGATTTCTGTCCCTTTGTTGCCACTCCTAACCCATCAGCTCCTCATCACTGTCAAACGAATTCGGAACGACCCTGACCGCAGCGGCTCAGCCTCGTTCGCCAAACACCACCCCCCGTTCGATTGACGAAGCCGCTGCGCTTTCTGCTCTGCGAGTCGGCAGCTCTGAGTTCGCGTTTGTGCGTTGCACAATTGTTACATCTTGACAATTTTAGAATCGCGCAGAAATCTCCGACGCGGCTGACGTTGGAGTTGAAAGCGCCCTCATTGAGGTGTCGCGTATCCTCTACCACAACTCTGGCATCACAGCCAAGAAACTCTTCGAGCTTCTCCGTCTTCAACCCCCCCACCCACTTCAACTGACGACACCCAGCTCATGGGTTTCAAAACTATTTCCTTCTTGTCCGCAACCTTTCGCAGTCACCCCCCCCCTCTCGTCATAAACTCATGGCCGCAGCTTCCTTCGGCAGTATCCGCAGCGATTTGATATTTCCGATGATGAAAGGGTGCATTTGTAATATTTCAAAATTTGAAAATGATATCCAAGGGCGTACCTTCGAAAAATGGAAGCGCTCCGCAAGAAATGACCCCCCCCCCCCTCACCCCTTGAGAAGATAGACTATCATTTATTTGTGTATCACAATGAGCTTCTCATGAATATCTGAAAGCAACAAGTGAATAATTCTAATAGAAAACCGCCCCCCCCCCCCCGTGAAGAGCTAAATGGAGATGCTTTCCAGGCACTTGTCCAGCAGCGACACGAGGACTTGCGACACCCTCAAGTCTGGCGGCGTCAGCAGCAGCGGCGCGTGGCGAACTCGTGCGCAAAATCAGCGGAGACACGACCCTCAACCCTCCCCCCTCAATCAAAATCCGCTTGATCTCGGGGCTCCTCCCGCTCAGCTCCAGCAGCGCCGACGCCAGCATGCTGATCAAGTGCTCGTCGGACGTCTGCAAGGTTACCCCACCCCCGTTGTGGCGGCGGCGTACTCGCATGAGGTTAACAAGCGCGTTAATGAACTCAGCGTCCTTTGTTAACTCGGTTTCACTCAGCAGCAGCGACGCCGCCTCCTTCCCAACGCTGCGTGCGAGAAGCTTCGACAAGTCCTTCCGCCGCATCATGTCGCACAAGAACTTGCCGTACACGTCCGCGCTGCAACGTCAGTCCCCCCCCCTCCCCCCCAGGCCGCAACCTCGTGAGGAGGTGCCGTATGAAACCCATTCGGATCAGCTTTGCCATCAAATGCTCATTCATTTGAGCAAAACGCATCAAACTTCGGTTCTTCAACTGCAACATCAACAAACCCCTCCCCCTCTTGGAACTTTTTCTTGTAACCCCCCCTCCACAAATGCGCCTTCGGGCGTTGCAATCGCCAGCGTGAAGTCGAGCACCCGCTCCATGCACTCCCTCCCCACGTCAGCCTTCCCCCCCCACCCCCCCACCGCGCCCCGCGGCCCAACTGGCCATCCCGCTTTAGCTGCTGGAGAATCTGCTGCAGCCGCACCCCCATCCCTGCTTTCGTCATCACCCCCCCCCGCCCCTTCGCCCCCCTACCGCCGTCGATGCAATACGCAAGGTAATACGCCCAGCGCTTCCGCCACATCACCCGCAGCCGCATCATCTCCGCCACCTGCTCGTCCCTCCCGTCCTGAGACTCCTTCTGCGTCACCCCCCCCCCCCCCCCCCCCCCCCCCCCCCCC
>JAIYDP010000068.1 GCA_027487435.1 Verrucomicrobiaceae bacterium
ACTTTTAGGGCGAGTTCTAGGGCGGCCATGCCTTGTTGGCCGGTGACTTGTGGGGTTTCGCCTCGTGATACGGCATTGACGAAGGATTCTAACTCCATGAAGAGCGGTTCGCCTTTGTCGATCTCGACTTCTACTTTGGCAATTCCTGTGGCGTCTTTCACATACATGGAGCCTTCTTGCTGCATGTAGTCGAGCGATACATAACAATCGCCTTGGAAGACGCGGATTTTTCTCATGCGCTCGGGACTGATGCGACTAGCGGTGACATTGGCGATGCAGCCATTTTCAAAGCGGAGCCGAGCGTTGGCGATGTCTTCGGTGCTTGTCAGGACACTCACGCCTACGGCATCGATGGCGACGACGGGACTTTTGACGAGATGGAGGATGATTTCTAGGTCGTGGATCATCAGGTCGAGGATGACGCCGATGTCCATGCTGCGGTTCGGAAATGGCGAGAGCCGGTGAGCCTCGATGAAGCGGGGGCTGGTGAGTTTTTCTTCGAGTTGACGAAGCGCGGGGTTAAAGCGTTCCACGTGTCCTACGGCGAGAAGTTTGTTGCAGCGGCGGGCGGTGTCAACGAGCGCTTGGGCATCGGCGATGCCTGCGGCGATGGGTTTTTCGATGAGGACGTGGACTCCCGATTCGAGTAGCCGGCAGCCGATGTCGCGGTGGGCAATGGTAGGGACGGCGACGCTGGCGAGATCGACCAAACTGGCGAACTTTTCTAAGCTATCGACGGGCGTGCCGCCAAATTCTGCGGCGACGGCTTCCGCGCGGCTTTGATCTTCGTCATAAATGGCGGTGAGTGTGGCTGTGGGGAGGAGGGAGTAGATGCGTGCATGGTTGCGTCCCATGGCTCCGGTTCCGACGACGCCTACGCGTTGGGTGTGACTCATGCGATAGCGGTAACGGGTGGAAAGATATTTGGCAAGTGCGTGCTGCGGGAAATGTTGGCATTAACCCGAAATCCGAAGTAGAACGCTGGCATTCGCTGTCATCATTTGCAGAGCAAGGCATTTCAGAGCTTGCCCATCAAAGCCTGACAGCGACGATCTGTGGCTCTACTTCGGCTCTCGGGACTATTTTTTCCGAATCTTTGATGCGATCCGTGTTTGCCAAAGCGGTCGCAAGGCGTTATGGCAAGCGGCGACATGTCTCAAGAAGAAACCTTACACCACTCCACCGAAGATGAATTGATCGCCGTGCGCAGGCAAAAGTTGTCGAAATTGCGGGAGTTGGGGATCGATCCGTATGGTCAGCGTTATGATACGACTAGCACACCTGCGGAGTTGCGGACGAACTTTGCGGAGGGGCAAAAGGTGAAAATCGCTGGCCGGATTATGGGTTTGCGGGATATGGGGAAGTCGGTATTTTTTCATTTGGGGGATGTGATGGGCTCGATTCAGGGGTATTTGGGCTTGAAGGGGCTATCGGAAACGCAAGCTGCGGCTTGGGCTTGCTTGGATCGCGGAGATTGGATCGGCATCGAGGGTGAAACATTTTTAACCCGGACGGGTGAGCCGACTGTGAAGGTAGAAGATTTCACAGTGCTGTCGAAGGCGTTGCGACCGATGCCAGATAAGTGGCATGGGGTGGCGGATCGGGAATTGAAATATCGCAAGCGGCATTTGGACTTGATGGGCAATGAAGAGAGCGCGGCGGTTTTTGTGATGCGTTCCAAGATGATTGCGGAGATTCGGCGGTTTTTGCAGGATCGTGGCTTCATCGAGGTAGAAACGCCGATGTTGCAGGATGTGGCGGGCGGTGCTGCTGCGCGTCCATTTGAGACGTATCACAATGCCTTGGGCATGCCGCTAACGTTGCGGATTGCGCCCGAGTTGTACTTAAAGCGTCTGATGGTGGGTGGCTTTACGAAGTTGTTTGAGTTGAATCGAAATTTCCGCAATGAAGGCATTTCGCGTCGGCACAACCCTGAGTTTACGATGTTGGAGGCGTATTGGGCGTTTTCCGACTTTGAACAGATGGCGAATTTGGTGGAGGAATTGACGTGCCATTTGGCAGAGATGTTTTGTGGAGGTTTGCAGATTGAGCATAAAGACGAAGCAGGAGAGGTGCTGCGGACGATCAATTTGCAGCGTCCATGGCGTCGTGCGGCGTATCATGATTTGATACGTGGTGCGGCGGGGGATGATTTTTTTGTGATCAGTGCGGAGGAACGTCGAGTGCGCTGCGCTGAGCTCGGGGTGGAAATTTCCGCGAATATGGAGGACTACGAGGTGGTGCAGCAGGTGTTTGAAAAGCTGGTGGAAGAAAAAACCTTTGATCCGTGCTTCGTGACGCGGGTGGCGCAGGAGTTAGTGCCTTTGGCAAAACTAACGGCAGATGCGCCGACGGTGGAGGTCTATGAATTGATCATCAATGGCCAAGAAATCTCCCCAGGGTATAGCGAATTGAACGATCCGGATGTGCAACGACAGCGTCTGGAGCATCAATCGGGCGGCGAAGAGCAGAAGGTGGATTATGATTTCATCGAGACCCTGGAGCATGGCATGCCGCCGGCAGGGGGAATCGGCATTGGGATTGATCGCTTGATTATGATGCTCACGGGAGCCGCGACCATCCGTGATGTGGTGCTATTTCCGCAGTTGAAGAAGAAATGAATGGTGAACCCACCCGTGCATTTTCGCCGGATATTTTGATGGATTAAATCTGGCATGGCGCGTGCTTGTGATGTAGGCATCTCTATGTCGATTCACGTTGCTTTACATCACCGGACTTCTTATCGCTACGATCGTGCCGTGGGGCACGGACCCCATGTGGTGCGTTTGCGGCCAGCACCGCATTGCCGGTCGCGGATTTTGTCGTATTCCTTGAAGGTTGGACCAGGTGAGCATTTCATCAATTGGCAACAAGATCCGCAATCGAACCATCTTGCTCGGCTGGTGTTTCATGAAAAAATGGATCGCCTGGATGTGGAGGTGGACTTGGTGGTGGAGATGTCGGTGCAGAATCCGTTTGATTTTTTCTTGGAGGATCACGCGATGGAGTATCCGTTTTGTTACGATGCGGATCAGAAAAAGGAATTGGCGCCGTTTTTAGTGCCAGCTAAAGCTGGGGTGTTGGTGGATAAGTGGGTCAAGGAGTTTGCGGAGCGAAAATGTAGGACGATTGACTTTTTGGTGGAGCTAAATGCGGCCTTGCAGGGTGCGATCGAGTATAAAATCCGCTTGGAACCGGGGGTGCAAGAACCCGAGGAGTCGCTGGAGAAGGCGTCCGGATCATGTCGCGATTCAGCATGGCTGTTGGTAACGTTATTGCGTCGGTTAGGCTTGGCGGCGCGCTTTGTTTCTGGGTATTTGATACAGCTCAAGGCGGATGTGAAGTCGCTGGATGGGCCCTCTGGTGCGGAAGTGGACTTTACCGATTTGCATGCGTGGGCGGAGGTGTATTTGCCAGGTGGTGGGTGGATTGGACTAGATCCGACATCGGGTTTGTTAGCGGGAGAAGGACATTTGCCGTTGGCGTGTTCGCCTGAGCCATCGAGCGCCGCGCCGGTATCGGGCGGAGTGGAGCCTTGTGAATCGGAAATGGAGCATGAGATGAAGGTGACGCGGATCTATGAATCGCCGCGCACGACGAAGCCGTATTCGGAAGAGCAGTGGGAAGAGATCTTGGCGAGTGGTCGCGAGACGGATGAGATGCTGGAATCGATGGATGTGCGGTTGACCATGGGGGGGGAGCCGACGTTTTTGTCGGTGGATGATTTTGATGGCGACGAATGGAACACGGCGGCTGTGGGGCCGACCAAGCGCAAGTTTGCTGATCAATTGATCAAACGCTTGCATGCGCGCTTTGCGCCGAAAGGTTTGTTGTTTTACGGGCAAGGTAAATGGTATCCGGGTGAGCAATTGCCACGTTGGTCGTTGCAGTGCTATTGGCGCAAGGATGGGGAGCCGTTGTGGGAAGATGTGGGGTTGATAGCCGATGATTCGAAGGATTACGGGCACGATGCCGAGATCGCGCAGCGATTCGGTGTGGCATTAGCCCAACACTTGGGTGCTGATCCGCAGTGGATGATGCCCGCGTATGAAGATGCGTTTTATTACATGTGGAAAGAGCGGCGATTGCCGACGAATGTTGATCCTCTGAAGTCGAACTTGAAGGATAAAATGGAGCGCGAGCGCATTGCGCGGATTTTTGATCAAGGCTTGAATGAGGTAGTGGGGTACATTTTACCCATCGAACGCAGTGCAACGGAATGGAAAACGGGGCCGTGGTTTCTGCGCGATGAGACATTGTTTTTGTTGCCTGGAGACTCGCCGATGGGGTATCGGTTGCCGTTAGATTCGCTGCCATGGGTGAAGAAAGAAGAATATCCTTGGATCATCGCCGAGGATCCGATGAAGATGCACACAGCGTTGCCGGAATATTCTGTGGTGCGTGAAAAGGCGGCGAGCCGAGTCACTATGCAAGACCGTCAGCGTGCTGATGGCCTAACGAAACCTGCCGAGCGGGAAGGGGAGTCATCGAGTAGGGATGGCCGAGATGTCGCCTGGAAGATCCCGGCAGATCAAGAATCCGCTTCGTGGATTATCCGCAGTGCATTGTGTTTTGAGGCTCGTGAGGGACGGTTGCACGTTTTTTTGCCGCCGGTGAAGACGACGGAAGATTTTATTGAGTTGATTGCTGCGATAGAAAAAACTGCCGCTACGCTAGAGATACCGATCATCTTGGAGGGAACTCCACCAGCGTATGATGCTCGGTTGCGGGTGCTAAAAGTTACTCCCGACCCTGGGGTGATCGAGGTAAACTTACAGCCTGCGAGCACGTGGGATGAGTTGGTTTCAAATACAACGATTTTGTATGAAGAAGCGCATCAATGCCGCTTAGGGACGGAGAAGTTCATGGTAGATGGTCGTCATACGGGCACTGGCGGGGGAAATCACATCATCATTGGTGGCGAGACTCCAGCGGATAGTCCCTTATTGCGGCGTCCTGATCTCTTGCGGAGTATGATTACCTACTGGAATCATCATCCTTCGTTGAGCTACTTGTTTTCTGGATTATTTGTGGGGCCAACCTCGCAGGCACCAAGGATCGATGAGGCTCGTAATGATTCGATCCATGAAATGGAGGTCGCTTTTCGCACGTTAGAAGGGTCGGAGCCTGCGCTGCCGTGGAAGGTGGATCGGGCGTTTCGGAATTTGTTGATTGATGCGACAGGCAATACGCATCGCGCAGAGTTTTGCATCGATAAGCTTTTTAGTCCTGACTCCTCGACGGGACGGCTGGGATTGCTGGAGATGAGGAACTTTGAAATGCCTCCTCATGAGAGAATGAGTTTGGCGCAGCATTTGGTATTGCGGAGTCTGGTAGCGAGGTTCTGGAATGAGCCGTATGTGAAGCCGTTGGTGCGTTGGGATAGCGAAATTCACGACCGTTGGATGTTGCCGCATTTTACGTGGCAGGACTTCTGTGAGGTATTGGAGGATTTGCGAGAGCATGGTCACATGCTAGAAGATGAGTGGTTTGCACCGCACGTGGAGTTCCGATTCCCGCGGATTGGCGACTTCGAACAACGCGGCATTCATGTAGAATTACGTCACGCCATCGAGCCCTGGCATGTGCTAGGTGAAGAAGGTGCCCCTGGAGGAGCAGTGCGCTATGTGGATAGCTCTGTAGAGCGGATGCAAGTCAAAGTGCGCGGAATGACGGGAGAGCGGCATGTCATCACCTGCAACGGCGTGCGAGTGCCTTTGCATTCCACAGGAACGCATGGCGAGTTCGTAGCGGGTTTGCGATATCGGGCTTGGCAGCCGCCGAGTTGTTTGCACCCAACTATCGCACCGCATACGCCGTTGGTCTATGATCTGGTGGATTTATGGAATGAGCGATCCTTGGGCGGTTGCAAATACTATGAAGCGCATCCAGGAGGTAGGAGTCATGATACATTTCCGGTGAATTGTTTTGAAGCCGAGGCGAGGCGATTGGCTCGATTTTTCCGACAAGGGCATACGGGAGGTAAGATGAGAATCATCGAGCCACCAAAGAGTCCAGATTTTCCCTTTACGCTGGATTTACGGATGTTACCGTAAAGCAGTTAGGTCAGAGGAAAAAAGACTTCGGAATGCCAGAGAATATACAAACAAGTCGAACGCAGTATCAGGCACAAAAAATGGTGCCTAGCGTGCCCGACTATGCACAAGAGATGACATCGGCTGATGGTCAGGTGCGAGAGCATTGGCTGAGGTTGAGCGAAGAAATTCACCAGTGGAATCCCGAGCAGCGTGCGGCCTATGCAGCGGCAGCGGGGCGTCAGATCGAAGAATTTGGCACAACGTTCAATGTCTTTAGTGATGTTGGCGGAGCCGGGCAGCCGTATCAATTGGATCCGATTCCGTTAGTCATTTCGTCTGCCGAATGGCAAAAAGTATCGGCAGGTTTAGCGCAGCGAATTCGCCTACTGAATGTTGTGTTAGCAGACATTTACGGGCAACAACAGTTGTTATGCGAAGGCTTGATTCCGCCCGACATGGTGCATGCGAGTCGTGCATTTCAAATGCATGCTCGCGGTGTTCAGCCTGCGGGGGGAACCTTTCTTCAGGCGACAGGCTGTGACATGGTGCGTGCAGCGAATGGCAACTGGACCGTATTGCGCGATCATGCAGGAACGCCCGGCGGTATCGGGCAGACCTTAGAAAACCGCAAGATCACGTCGGAGATGTTGGTGGGGATTTTTGAGCAGATGCATGTTGCTCCCTTGATGGGATTTATCGATGCGCAGCGCGAAGTCATGCGGTCATTATCGATTGGCAAAGATCAAGGAACGAACGTAGTGTTTCTTACTCCAGGATTTCAGCATCCTTCGTACTTTGAGCATGCTTACAAAGCGAAGTTGTTAGGTTTTCCCTTAGTGGAAGCTGCAGATTTGACGGTGAGGGAAAGACGATTGTTTTTGAAGACCTTGGGAGGGCTGCGGCGTGTCGATGTTCTGGTATGTCGAGTGGATCATGATGGCATTGATCCATTAGAGCATTGGGGAGGAAGAAGTGATGGCGTAGCAGGGCTGATCGAAGCATGGCGTGCTGGAAATACTGTGATTTCTAACGCGCCAGGATCGAGTTTTGCTTCATCGCCAGCATTGATGCCGTTTTTGCCGCGAATTTGTCGCGAATGGTTTGGAGAGGAAATGAAATTGCCTTTTGTGGAAACATGGTGGTTGGGGCAAAAGGAAATTCGTGACAGTGTTTTTGCTAATTTTTCTCGTTACGTTTTGCTCTCTTCATCACCGCAAGATGACTCCGTTTTGCCGTTGCAATGCTCTGATCTATCTCCGAGTGCGCGTAAGCAATGGATCAAAGAAATCCTCGATCATCCGCACGACTTCTGCGTGCAAGCAGCGGTTCGACCAAGCGAAATTCCAACGATCGAAAATCGTCAACTACGGCAGCGCCCCCTTGTGTGGAGAGGCTACGCCATCCAGCATGCTCAAGAAGTTCATGTGATGCCAGGTGGTTTGGCTCGTGTTGGCAAAGGCAATGTGCCGCCGCAACTTTGGTCGCATCACGCTGGATACACGAAAGATGTTTGGATTGCAGGCGTGGATAGCAAAACGCCTCAGCAGACGATGGCGATACCGATGAAGCCATTGGGACGAGGTCTGAAGGCGCAGGAAGTCCCAAGCCGGATCGCCGAGCAATTGTTTTGGGTAGGGCGTTATGCCGAAAGGGTGGAGTTGAGCACACGACTCTTGCGCG
Organism: Verrucomicrobiaceae bacterium; assembly: GCA_027487435.1. Lineage (GTDB taxonomy): Bacteria > Verrucomicrobiota > Verrucomicrobiia > Verrucomicrobiales > Akkermansiaceae > UBA956. The sequence goes on from JAIYDP010000068.1 coordinate 7,719, forward strand.
TGACCCTCAGCCGCTTAGTCGGCGGGGTGGGTGGAATGCAGCAAGAACACTTCCAAGCCTGCCATCGGCTGTTGCAAGCGGTGGGGCTGATCGCCAAAGAAAAAACAGTGCCTCCGACCGGTGCGTTAGCATTTGTTTCGCGATTGATTCATGAAACCGCAGAATCGATGGGCATGCGTTCACAAATCAGCTTACTGATGCAAAACGCCGCGGCGGCACGGGACCGACTTTCCGATGATACATGGCGTTTTTTTAATCGGCTCGATGGCATCGTGCAACCCACCGCGAATGCAGATGGCTCTGCGGAGCTTATGCGCAAGCTGGATCAATTGATTCTTCACATGGCGGCGTTTGCTGGCATGCAGGCAGAAAATATGACCCGCGGACATGGGTGGAGATTTTTGGAAATCGGCAGGAGATTGGAACGCGGTATTGGGACCCTTACTTTATTGGATGCAGCGGCTACAGCGACGCCGTGTTCTGGCGCGATGCTTGAGGCGTTGTTGCAAACTTGTGACAGTGTGATGACCTATCGAAGAAGGTATTTTTCCACGCCCGAATTGGCTGCCGTGGTAGATTTGCTTTTTGCCGATGCCAGTAATCCTCGCAGTTTTGTCTATCAAGCCTTGGTGATTCGCGATGAAATTGATCATTTTCCTGGCCATTCGGACTACGGGTTGATGCCGAAGATTCGCGAGGAGGCCAACTTGCTCGTAGCTGCCTGCGAGCAAAATTTCGGCACACAGTCCGGAAGGTTTTGCGACTTGAGCGATGATTTGGAAAAATTTTCTGATTCGCTAACCCAACATTTTTTTAGTCACTCGGTGCGGCGCGTTTACTAGATTATGAAGTACCAATTGATCCATCGAACGACATATCATTATGAGGGCGCTGTGACTGTTTCGCATCACCTCGCAAAACTCGCGCCGCGTTCCTTACCTGGTCAATATTGTCCATGGCATGAATTGGCGATTTTTCCCGTGCCGGTAGGCCGTGGGGTGCATCTTGATGCCTATGGAAATACGACGACATACTTTGAAGTCGAAGGAAAGCATGAAACTCTATCAGTGACGGCAAAAAGCTTAGTAGAAGTCACAGCCCCGCGGGCGACCGATGCCGCAAAAACGCCTTCTTGGGAAGAAGTTCGCGATAGCTGCCATGCAGAAAAACTTACGCATGGATCCGATGCCGGCATTTTTCGATTTGCATCACCCTTTGTGCCATTGGTTGAAGAGTTTGCTGCGTATGCCAAACAGGACTTTCCTCCAGGGCGTCCGATTCTCGAAGGTGTCATCGCATTCACCGAGCGAATCTATCGAGAATTTCGCTTTGACCCAAGAGCAACAGACATTAGCACTCCGGTGATGGATGTTTTTCGGCGACGCGTTGGTGTATGTCAAGACTTTGCCCATCTGATGCTTGCTTGTCTTCGTTCCATCGGAATCCCTGCGCGCTATGTGAGTGGCTACATCGAAACAGCACCGCCTCCCGGGCAAGCTCGCTTGGTAGGTGCGGATGCCTCACACGCATGGGTATCGGTATTCTGTGGTGACCAAGCAGGGTGGCTCGATGCCGATCCTACGAACAACTTGCTTCCTCATGATCGGCATATCACCATCGCATGGGGACGTGATTTCTCTGATGTTAGTCCACTGCGAGGAGTGACCCTAGGTGCCGGAAGTCAGCGAATGGAAGTCGCTGTGGATGTCATTCCGATCGAGGAGTGATGCTTGAAGATATTGTGTGCGGATCATCTAATTTTTTATAAAAATGTAAAAATATCGAGATCTGGCACGGTTCATGCGTAACGGTGATTTGTCATGCACCTCTATGCAGAATTTTTTCAACATTCATGATCGCGATTCCAGAAATTACATTCCAAGATCGGGACTTGCGACTCACGCCAGCACCGATGAAGCATCGTCATTACCGAGGGCGAAATCGGATTGATAACCGTTCCATCGAGTGGGAAAAAGCCACCGAGCTACCAGCAGACGCGCCATTTTGGGACGATATGTTGCAAGGGAGCTTACGCAGTGGAATCGATGCCGCGAGGCGGACATCGAAACCTGCTTTGTTCGTATGGGTGGCCATGGCTGTTATCGCATTTTGCTACTACATGGTGCCGAGCGCACGCGGCATATTTTCTGCGCTATCTGCATTCCAAGAACGAAGTGGAGTCTGGTTTTCTACATTCGGCATGGGGTTATCGGTAGGGATCATTGTTGAGTCGGTGAAGGTTTTCATGAGTGAGGAAAAACGCTGGACAAAGCAACACACAGAAAACGCGTTGTTCAACTTTGTGGTTTTCGCACTGATGGGATGCGTTCAGTTTTATCGTTATGATTTCCAAGAGCAATTCTTTGGTGTCGGCACTTCCTTTCGCGTGCTCGTCTCGAAAGTTCTGTTTGATCAATTCGTCTGGACGGTGTTGATCGCCAATCCATACCAGACCATTGCGTATTTGTGGAAAAACCATCGTTATCGATGGAGTGAAGTGAGTTCTCAAATGGTGCCATTTAAGCCGTTTTGGGGGATGAAAATGTTGCCTGTTTTGGTGAGCAATTGGGCTTTCTGGATTCCGATGGCTTCGTTGGTCTATTGTTTCCCCTCTGATTTGCAGATTCCTCTTTCGATCTTAGCCGTGACCATCTGGGTGCTAGTGCTTTCCGTTTTAACCTCCACGAAACGAACTTCATGAAAAATACAACAGCATCTCACACATCGACTACACTGCCAGGACTGATGGCTGCAGGCACGTTCGTAGTGGACTATCATAAAGTGTTAGAGCATTACCCCAAGGAGCGCAGTGGCGCACGCGTGATGGGTGAGCACGTCAGTAATGGCGGCGCGCCCTTGAATCTGCTGATCAATCTTGCCAAACTGAAAGTTGCATTTCCTTTGCATGCCGCAGCGAAAGTTGGTCAGGATTTGGATGGAAAATACATCATTGATTGCTGCCAAGAGCACGGAATCGATAGCTCACAAATCACCGCCGTAGAAAACGCTAGCACTGGCTATACGGATGTTTATACGGTGGAAAGTACAGGGCGACACACGTGTTTTCATTATTGTGGAATTGGCGATACCTTTTCGCGGAAAGATGTGAGATTGCGTGCTGTCGTGCCAAAAATGTTGTTCCTTGGCTCGCTGGGTGCGTTGGGCAAGATGGATAACTATAGCGAAGAATACGGACGCAGTGAAGCTGCTCAGTTGGTGCGGGACGCGCGCAAGCAGGGCATCATGACCATCGTGGAAATATCTCCGATCCATCGCTCGCCAACGCTCGAACAATTTTCTGAGACGCTGGTGCAGGCAGATTATTTGATGATCAATGATCGACTGGCCGAGACCTTTACTTCACTCGAAATGTATGTAGAAGGCTTGTTTGATGTGGAGATATGCCGCAAAGCTTGCGAAGTTCTCTTAGCAACAGGTTTGCGTCGGGCAGTGGTGATTCATGCTGCAGCAGGTGCTGCCTACTTGGATGTGGAGGGGAATTTTCATTTTCAACCTGGTGCCTTATTGCCTGCGGAGCGTCGCTGCGGCACGGCGGGCGTGGATCACGCATTTGCCGCAGGCTTCATCGAAGGCCTTTACTATGATAAATCATATCAGATCTGCTTGGAGCAGGGATTGGCCGTAGCAATGGCATGCCGTGGCGACGTAAGCTCTTCTGGTGCTGTGGATTCGTTAGAAGCTTGCATGCAGGCAAGCGAGAAGGTTCCCGCGCTTCGCTTTGCTTGATTCCATCAGTAAATCGGCACGCTAGGATCGACGAGGTGAGACCATGCGTGAATGCCTCCGGCAAGAGAGAAGCAATGCTCTGCTCCACACCGACGAAGATGTCGCGTGGCGTGTAGCGAGCGTATGCCGTGATGGCAATAGACCACCACGGGCCGTGGTGAGTGAAAATCAGTGCGCTCTAGCAACATCCCCAGTGGTAGGTGCGTGGCGGTGGGAAGTCGATTGTAGTCCCATTCGTCGATTTCTCGACAATCGATGAGCATAGGAGGTTCGGACTCTTGCAACCAGCTAGCGAGTGCTGTGGCGGAAATTTCCTCGGTGATTTCGGGATCGAGGTTCATTCAACGATCACCGGTGTGCCGACGTTGGCGTTATCGAAGAACTTGCTGGCGATGAAATCTGGCATACGGATGCAGCCGTGGGAAGCCGCATAGCCAGGAAGGTATCCGGTGTGCATGCCGATGCCGCCATTGAAGCGGAGAAAGTTTTTCATCGGAGCGGGGAAATAGTCACAATCTGGTGGGATCTTGTCCACACGGATATCGACGTTGCTATTGACCACTTGGCCTGTTGCCTTGTCTTTAAAGACCCCGTAGATGCTCGAAAAGTGATCGCGATCCTTTTCCGTTACCTTGTAGTTGCCGGGTGGCGTGTTGTGACCTTCTTCTCCTGTGGAAATACGGGATACGCCGACGAGTCGCGCGTCTTTGTAGAAAAATGCCTTTTGCATGCTGCGATTGATGCGGATCGACGGTTTGCCATGCACACCATCGCCGTCCCAGTAGGAAACATCATCCGGTATGGCGGGTGCAGGACCCGTGCCATGCGATGAATAGTGCAAAGGACCAAGTCCCGCGAGGTAATTTCCGCGTGGATTGGTCGCTTGTTTTTCGACACAAGAGCTGAAAAGTATCACAGCGAAAGGTAAAATCAGACGTATTGCGCAACGCATGATGAAATTCTAACGCACTGCCATGAGGTGGTCAAGCAATCGCATCCAGTTTACGCTTGGCAAATGCCGAGATTTCGCGAAAAAATGTGCCTCACCTTTTATGCCGACCGAAGCCATACTCGCCTGCACCCGTTTGCACTTGGAAATCGACCCGACGGTTTCCGTTTCCATGATTCCCATCAAAAAGGGCGCTTCAGGAAGGACGATCGTGAGAGTTTTTCCCGATGGACAGACTCCATTCATTGGCATTCACTGGAAGCCCGAGCGACCCGACAATGATCATTTTGTGCCTGTGGCGCGATTTTTAAAAAAAGCTCGCGTGAATGTGCCGGAAGTTTTTTATGAAAATCGGAACAAACGAGTCGCGTTGGTGGAGGACTTGGGCGATGTGGATTTGCTATCGATGAAAGGCCGACCCTTTGCCGAGCGAGCGCCATTTTACTTATCAGCCTTGGAGCAGATCGATAAATTGTTTTACGCAAAAGCACCGAAAGATTTGGAATTGATGCCCGCCTTTGATGACGCATTGTATCGATGGGAGCAGGAGTATTTCATGGAACATCTGGCGCAAGATTATTTGGGGATGGACTGTGTGGCATTGCGAAATAGCGAAGCTTTGCGAAAATTGGCTGCGCGGTTGGGAGCCAGCGCGAAGCATTTGGTACATCGGGATTTTCAATCGCAGAATATTCTTTTGCATGACAATGAGAGTTGGTTGATCGATTTTCAGGGGCTACGACGCGGACGTCAGGAGTATGATTTGGCATCGCTGATCTATGACCCGTATATGGATCATAGTGCAGAAGAGCGGGAGATGATCTTGGACTTGTGGGAAAGAATTGCGGAAGATCGGCCTGCTGCTGCGATGTTGCGTGATTGTGCGACGCAACGCTTGATGCAGGCGCTGGGCGCGTATGGCAAATTGGTCGAGAAAAACAATGATGAATGGTATCAGCAATTCATCCCAGTCGCAGCGCGGCTGTTGCAAGAGGTGGTGGCAAATACCGAATTGGAAGATTTGCTGAGTCCATTCTTACGTCAGGCACAACGCAGTGTTTGAGTGCGTCCGACTTTTCTAACATAACCGAGCATGGCTGAAATAAAACAATACATGATGGCCATGATGCCTAGGCTCTGGCTTTTCGTTGTGGTCGTCGTGTTGCTGTTGACAGAAGGTCTTTGGCAGAATCGCAGTGAGTTGGTGTTGTTTCGTTTGGTTTCGCAAGCCTTGTATCCGCAGCACACGTGGATCGAGCACAGCGAGGGATCTGGGCAAGCATTTGCAATATCTCGCTTGCGTAGAAATTCCGTTTCGTCTGCACCTGCGGTGGTGGAGTTTGATGATGATCCCGAGCATTATTTCAGTGCATCGCCTCCTGCCGCTGTCGATTATGCTGTGGTATTGGATAACCTACGGCGGAGCAATCCTGCGGCGGTAATGATCAGCTCCAATCTGGCATGGCGCGATGCAGATGAATTTGCCATTTCTGCTCTAACAAAATCCGCATCGCAGTTTCCGCGGGTCATTTTCTCTGCGGGGTTAACTCGGTTGCCTCAATCCTCAGAAATGCCGGAAGCGATGCTGCGTGCCTCCTTGCCTGTGACGGCGCTGCGCGGCGACACTTCGGCATTGCCTGTGGTCAATCGATTGGCCATCGCGAAGACGGTGATGGAAGGTGGTGCCGCATGGGGCGGGTTTTCGTTTGTCGAAGGAATCACGCCAAACGCCAATCAAATACCACTGATGGCACGTTGGGGAGATCGTATCGTTTTTTCGTCTGTCATCTTGCTCCAGCTTGCCGAGCGCGGTCTAACGATGGATGAAATGGACATCGAGATGGGGAAAGCGATCCGCATTGCGGAATGCATGTATTCGATTGACGAATTTGGGCAAATGAAGATGTCGGGTCGTTCGGCAAGGCCACTACGAGGCGAATTGGCCCATGAATTGCTCGATTCTAGCTATCAGCTCTCGCGAAATGGAGCCGCGAAATCCGTGGTATTGATGGATGTTTCGCAGCAGCAAGGAAGTGAATTTTTCGCGATCCAGCAAAGCATGCGCATGGCGCTCGATCATTTGCAGCAAGTGCCGATGCTGATGAATCGACTCGAGTTTCCACGCTTGCCGTTGTGGGTTGTCTGGCTTGCGTATGTTGTTTTGATTCTAGGGATCGCGGCTTGTGTGCGTCTCTCGAAGCGGATGATTTTTTGCCTTCTGTGGATTGCTTGTTGGTTGGTTGTCGCGGTGATCTTTCATCGTTGGATGCCTTTGACGCCGCTTGTCGTGGTCATGATGGCCTCTGCCATCAAGCTGCCAAATCAACGCAAGAAGGCGATTCATGAAAAGTCTCCAACATAAAAGAAGTAGGTATTCATGATGAGCGAGCGCAAAGTAGTGATTGTAGGAGGCGGAGTGATAGGTCTTTGTACCGCTTACTATGCCTTACAACAAGGCCTTGCTGTCACAGTTTTGGAACGCGAGCCTGAGCAAGGGGATGGATGCTCACAAGGAAATGCTGGAATGGTGGTGCCGAGTCATTTCATTCCGTTAGCCGCGCCTGGAATGGTGGCAAAAGGGCTGCGAATGATGATGAATCCGCGCAGTCCATTTTATATCCGCCCGCGCTTTGATTTTGGTCTATTTCGTTGGTTGTGGTTGTTTTTGCGTAGCGCTCGGCAGGAGCATGTTGACAAGAGCGTCGGCTTGCTGCGCGACCTGAATTTGGAAAGTCGTCGCCTGTTCCAAGAACTCCAAAAAGAAGGGGATTTCGGTCTGGTAACCAAGGGCTTGCTGATGCTGTGCAACTCACAGAAAGGTCTCGACGATGAAGCTGATGTCGCGGCGCAAGCCGAAATGATCGGCATCGAAGCCCGAGTGCTGGATGCCGCAGCGACGGCTCAACTCGACCCGAACATTACCATGAACATCGTGGGCTCGGTATTTTTCCCCGCCGACTGCCATTTGGATCCTCAAGCTTTTATGATTGCCATGCGCGGGCGAATTCGTTCGCTAGGTGGGACGATCGTCTATGGTGCCGAAGTCGTGGGCTGGCAGCGAGAAATGGGGCGCATCCGAGCCGTGAAAACGAAAAATGAATCGTATCAAGCTGATGAATTTGTTATCGCAGGAGGTTCTTGGAGTGTAGGTGTTTTATCCGAATTGGGATGGAAATTGCCGATGCAAGCTGGTAAAGGCTATTCCATAACGTTAGAAAATCCGCGGCAGTTGCCAGAGCTGTGTTCTATCTTTACTGAGGCGAAAGTCGCGATCACACCAATGGGGCAGACATTGCGTTTTGCCGGAACGATGGAGGTGGGCGGATTGAACACCAACGTCAATCCGCAGCGCGTCGAGGGAATTCTGCGTTCGATCCCGAAGTATTTCCCTGCATTTCGCGAGGAGGATTTTTCCGCCATCAAGCCCTGGGTGGGCTTACGCCCCGTTTCTCCTGATGGCATTCCGTATCTTGGAAGGGTGCCGGGCTACGAAAATGTTATCGCTGCTACAGGTCATGCGATGATGGGCGTGAGTTTGGCACCGGTGACAGGTAGGATTGTTGCCGATTTGCTAAAGGCCAAGCAGCCTTTCTGCGATCTGACCGCCATGAAGCTTGAGCGGTTTTCCTAACGATAAAATGAATCAATCGAACGAACGAATATGCAAACCTTAGAAATTGTGGAATCACACACCGGCGGTGAACCAACACGTGTGGTGATCGATGGCAGCTTTGATCTATCGACCGGCTCCATGGCGGAGAAGGTTCTGCGGGTTCAAGGCGAATTCGATTGGATACGGCGGAGCATTTGTCATGAACCTCGTGGCCATGATGCGATGGTTGGTGCGATCATCACTCCGACAGATACACCTGATTGCCTTTGTGGAGTGATTTTTTTCAACAATGTCTCCACGCTTCACATGTGCATCCATGGCACTATTGGACTCATCACCACACTGCGACATCTCGGACGAGTGAGTGTAGGCGAGCATCGCATTGACACCGCGGTGGGCATCATCACGGCAACCTTGCATGAGGACGGTTTAGTGGATGTCGCCAATGTTCCTTCTTATCTCCATGCTGCTGCGGTTGAGGTTAAGGTGCCAGGATACGGGAAGATCCATGGTGACATTGCATGGGGAGGAAATTGGTTTTTCCTCATCGATGGCCAAGGCCCTGAAGTTTGTTTCGCGAATCTGGATGCTCTTACCGATTTCTCAAAACGAGTTCGCAAAGCCTTGCAACTCGCAGGGATCACCGCAGATGGCATGGAAATTGACCACGTTGAGGTCTTTGGTCCGCCTGGAGATGCAAGCAAAGCCGATAGCCGGAACTTCGTGCTTTGCCCAGGAAATGCTTATGATCGTTCTCCCTGCGGTACAGGCACCAGCGCGAAGCTAGCCTGCCTCCATGCGTCTGGAAAAATCATGCCTGGTCAGCGCTGGCGCCAAGCTGGCATTTTAGACACGGTATTCACGGGAGCATTAGAAGAATTGCCCGATGGAAAAATCCTGCCGCGTGTCAGCGGGCGCGCATGGGTCAATGGCAAATCCACCTACTATTTCGATCCCAGCGATCCGTTTCTTCATGGTCTTCTGTGAACTTATTGCGAGTGGGGGAAATCCGAGGAAGGAAAAAGGCTTGCGGGATATTTCGAGTTATGAGCAAGCTACTGGCGCGCCGCTCCCGTAGTTCAATGGATAGAACGGCCCTCTCCTATAGGGCAAATACAGGTTCGATTCCTGTCGAGAGCACGTTGCGCGACGATCTTACCTTAGCTCTAGCAACTCTGCTAAAATGTTCAAGTTAGCGTGCTGGGATCAGCGTGGGAGTCTCGGTAGAGGCATTGATGGCGGTGATGGTTGCTCGCACTTCGTTCGCTTTCATGAGCATGAGTTGTGCGGGGAAATCTTTTTCTTCCTTGGCAAAATAGTGGGCGACTTTTTCAAGCTCGGGGATGAATGGCTTGGCATGGGTGCCGTAGCTGAGAAGAATCTTGGTGATTTCTGGGGTGCGGATTTGACTCGCCCATGGATTTTGCAAGGTGAGATACTTCACGCAAGCGGGAAGCCCTTCTTGCACACGATGTTTTGCCAAAACGCGCAGGCCTGCTACGCGGACATCTTCGGCAAACATTTCACCGCTAGGAGCAGGGGTCATAATCGCCTCAACGATGGCGGGGAACAAAGGCTTGATTTGTGCGAGGGTCAAGGTGTCGTAAATGGTAGATATACTGCTGCGCGAACGACCATCTTGATTTTTTAGTCCGGCTTGAATTGCGTTGGCAAGAGCTTTCGGGTCGGCGTGCGAGAGAAGTTTGAACATTTGTCCGCGCCGATCAAAGATGGCGGAACTGATGAATCGTTGCTGCATGCCACGGGGGTCACTTTTTGCATCCACTTCGGGGAGAAGTTGCAGCAGCACAGGAAGAGCTTTGGCTGCTGGTTCGCCGATCATGCAAAGTGCTTCCGCCGACTTAATCCGCAGCCAAAGATCCTTAATACTGAGTTGCTTGATGAGCGCATCAACCGCAGGGGCGGAGTGTCCACCAAGTTGTTTTAGTGCTTCGCAGGCTCCGTAGCGTGTGTATCGGTCGCCTGAATCGAGCATGGTGATGAGTTCGTTGATGGGGAAAGGTTGTTTGCGGCGGACGATGGCGGTAGCCGCGCGCTCACGGACAACCGGTGACCAGCTAGAAAGACGTTGCAACAAGGCTTGAGGAGTAAGTGTTTCGTAGGCACCATAGCGGTTTTGATTATCCCAACCTTTGCCATCGAGAATGATGGACTCAGCTGCGGGGGCATTGAGTTGTGGAGCGATGTTAGGTTGTTTCCCTGTGAGGAGGATTTTTTTAAGCGGCATGGCGTAGGCAAGCAAATAGCCACCCGTGGCATCCCAATTGCGAAAACTATCAAAATCAGCTTCCGGTGGGCCGAGGTGGGCGAAGCTACCATCGGATTTACGGGCAAGGTCGAAATACCATGAGCCGAATTCATTCATCCAAGCTCCCGTGGCTTGTGGACCTGCGAGGGCTACTCCAGGCATGGCCCATAGCATGTTGGTGTAGTTGCCAGTGTGTCCGCCATCGCGCTCAGCACCATGGGCTGCGAGGCTCATACGCGAGAAAAATTCTGCGCCATTTTTTTCGCCTAACATGTTAAACATCACACCAGCCATGCCGCATTTGCCGTTGTCTTCGTGGGATTCGAGCCAAGGGCTGTGATCACCATAAGGTATCGCGCCTTTGTCGATGTAAAAGCGTAGCAAACGCGAGCTGCGTTCGATGGCGAGGTCGAGAGCAGGATCTTTGATGCCAGCTTTGCGCGTCATGATCAGAGAAATGGTCAGCGGCACGCCAGGAGCGTTCATCATGCCGTAGCCAAAGAGTCTGCCATCGGGTTTGGCAAGCTTGTGGCCCCAAGAACCGACGTTGCTTTGCCCTTTGGCGGCTTGAAGCGCAAGACGTTTGAGGCCAGGTAGCACATCCTTGTCGCCTGTGACGAGATGATATTCGGAGGCTAACATGATGAGGTAGGCGTAGTACCATGTCTGGTAGCTATCCATAGAAACTCCTGCGGCCCACAGTGCTTCCTTACGTACCAGCGGAAGATATTGCTTTTCCCCGCTGGCGAGCAAAGCGAGAGCGTTAAGAGAGCGAGGGATGGCATCTTGCCGATCATAGCCAGGCTGTTCCATTCGCTTGGCGAGAGCTTTGCAACCATCTTCGAGGATGCGTTGTGATTTGGGGCAGTTGTAGGGAGCTGTGGAACTGTAGGTGCCAAGGATGGGAAGCTTGATCTCTACCTCCGATGACGCACCTGCGCGCCAACGAGTGAGCTTAAGAGTCCCATCCGATGACTCGGCAGCCGTGAGAGCCTTACCGAATTCGGTGCGAGGATCATAGGAAAAAGCAGTGCCGCCCACACCGATGATCACGTCGCCGACTTCAAATATTCCATGGGCAGGGGAATCCTTAGTGACTTGAGTGATAGCAATTTGACGAGCATATCGCGTGACAAATTTTTCTGTGAACATCCAGCCGCGCAGACCCGTAGCTCCGAGGTTCCAGTCATGCTTCGCAGCTGCGGGAATGGTTTCACCCTTGGTGAAGTCAGGATTCGGAAATGTTTTGCCACCGCCAGCAGCGAGAGCAGGTAGGGCGAGGGATGCAAATATAGTAACAAATTTCATGGGTGTGTGAGTGTATTCATGTGAAACCGAAATGATGGGTCGATGTTTGCGATCCATCGCAGCGATTTATTTTGGATTTCCGGATTGGATTTTTCTTTGTGGATGGAGTGGCGATTGCGGTATCTTGTGGACGTTTGCTTTTGGCGAAGGTGCTTATTCAGCTCCCTCTTTCTTGGCGTTTTTCATTGCCTTCAATTCCTCGGCGATACTGTTTTTTACTTGATCGATGTTCTTTGCGATTGCGCTATCAGGATATTCTTTGACGAGTTGATCCATGACCGCGTAGGCACCTTCAAGATCACCTTTTTCCATGGGGGCGGCAAGACCTACACCAAAGAGCTGACTGTCCCTCGTATCGGGGGAGAGGTAGGGATGTTCTTTAAGGAAAGCTTTCAAGGCGATCATTGCTTTGTCGTATTCCTTAGCCTTCATCAGCGGTTCAAGCTTCTCTTGAGCGAAATGTTTCATCGCGGTTTCCGCTTTGGCTTCGGCCATTTTCTTGGCTATCGATTCTTTTCGAACTTTGACGAAGCCGGATTTGTCTCCAGGGTCAAGTTTCGCGATTTGTTCGATCACGTCACTGTAATGAGTATCGATCAAATTCACATCAATCATTTGTAAGGCCTCAATCAGTGCTGTGGCCTTATCTGCATTTTCCTTGGCTAACTCAGCTTTTGCGAAAGAAGCGTCACGCTTTACACGGATTTCTTGGAGTTCTTCGAGGTGGGCAGAGTATTCCTCTGGACTGACTGGATGAAAACCAGTTTGGGCGTAGGGTTTGCCACTGGCATCGCATAGAAGGATGGTTGGATAGCCTTCGATTTGGTAGGTTTCTTCGAGGCTCTCATTTTGTTTGGTTGTTTCAGCATCCAATTTTTTCTCCTGCGGAAAATCAAGTTCCACAAGGACAAATTTTGCGGACGCTGCGGTGAGGAAAGACTTTTGAGCAAAAACATCTTTCCTTAGCTTGATGCATGGTGGACACCAGTCAGAACCTGTAAATTCGAGCAAGAGGTCTTTCTTCTCGGTCACTGCTTGTTTTTTTGCCGCTTCAAAGTTGGTGATCCAGCCATCGCCGCTAGCGAAGACCGAAGAAAGGCAGAGGCATAAAGCAAAAAGGCAAGCGGACGAGGAAAGACCTTGCCGCTTATATGGTACTAGTTTCATAGTTTATACGGAGTCTGAGAGAACTCGTTGAAGATTTTCAAGAAATACGATCCAATGCAGTTCAAGAATACGTAAGATGAGCTTCAAACCTTGCAGACGATTGATGAAAATGTTTATCCTAGCTGGCAAACAAGAGGTTCGGGCTACGAATGCAATCTTTTCACCAAACCCAAAGATATGGCGCGAAGGTCTGAAATGCCTTGCGTGGCAAATGATGGCAGTGAATGGCGGCGTTATACTTGGGATTTCGGGATTATGTTGAGACATAAGCAAGAAAAACGGCCTCCTTTTCGGGAGGCCGCTCTGCACAAGAATGATCAGTCAAGGAATGCGATGGGCCACTATGGCGCAATGCCTACTTTGAGTCTGGCAAATTTCTTTTCGTCAGGGTCTTTTGCGATTGTTAGAACCACCGTGTCGGTGCCGTTGGAGTTATTTGTCACGGTCACACCCTCTGTGGAGCTTGCGGTATTTGCACCCACATTGTAGATCGTAGTCCATGTGACGAGGTTGGTGCTGACTTCGATGGTAGTGCTGACAGATGGATCGACAGAAGCTTGATTGCGTAGGAAGGAGAAGCTCATGTTGGATCCGTTTGTACTGATTGCAGGAAGTTTCTGCAGATCTTTGGTGTCTTTATCACCACCTAGCACGAATTCGATGGCATTGGGGACTCCATCGCCGTCGAAGTCTGCGCTAGCATCTCCCGTTGGAGAGTTGACGTTTGCCCAAGTCGTATAAGGAGAGCTTGGCGTTGCTACCGCTGCAAAGAACTCGGCGGCTACGGTATGCGATCCAGTGAGGTTGCCGCCGGAGAAGGCGTAGTTGGCAGTTCCGGCACTCGGGACAAACGCATAAGCACAGACATGGCCGTCCCACGGTGATGGGCTACCACTTGCTTGGGCGGTGGATCTTCTTCCTTCGAGAGGTGTTAGAGCGGTTACCAGTGTGACGTTGGCGCTGTTGCCGTCGCCGCCCATACCATGAGAAGCGATAACGATCGACTTGGCGGTGGTGGTGGATAGAGTGACACTTTTTGAGGCTTGTTGTGAAATGGCTGTTTGTCCGAAGCCTGGGGCCGTGCCAGATAGGGCAAAGGCGGTAACACTGCCGCGAGAATCCACTGATGCCGAGATGGCTCCGTTGACGTGAACTGCGCTAGGATTATCGAGATACCAAATGTCATTGAAAATTTGGTCAACGACTGTCCCCCCGATGGGGTTTCTGTCAATGATTTTGGTTAATGCCACACCGTCGTAAGTAACTGCGATAGAATTTCCGGCAAGGCTGCCGGGGTTGCCGTTTTCGCCCGTGACAATGACTACCAACTTGTCCGAAGTGCTCGCATTGATGGTGCCGGTAAGTGTTGAGGCGTTTGCGCTCCATGAGGTAGCAGCATCGACAGTGATGGTCTCTCTTGCTGGACTAGAATCGGCATTAACAGTGATCGTGGTGTCGTCGGAGATGGCTGACGTGGTATCGACAGCAGTGCCATTGAGATTCGTGATCACAGCCCCAGTGGCGATTTGCAAGGTGATCGGTCCGACACCTCCTGGGCTAACGTGAACAGCGAAGCGAGAAGGATTATCGGTTCGGCTTACGGCGTTGATTGTGATTGCTGGAGATCCGCTATTTACGAAATCAGTGACATCCACTGTTGTTGGATTGATGACTTGGTTGAAGGTAACGAAGTAGGTGAAGGCTTGCGTCGAAAGAACGGGGCCGCCAGCTTGGTTGTCAATGATCGAGGTGACGGTGGGCAATGGATCGGGTGTGACGGTGATGGTTGTGTCGTCCTGGATGGCGGCGGTGGCATCAAGCGAGTTGCCGATGAGGTCAGTGATCGTTGCTCCGGCGTTGATTTGAAGGTTGACACTTCCTGCTCCCGTAGGAGTGACGACCACGGTGTAGGTGGCGGGATTGGCGGTGGGGCTGACACTATTGATATTGAGTGGAGCGGTGCCAGCGTTAGAGAAATCAGCGATATTCACAGTGGAGCCGTTGATGGCCTCATTAAAAGTTACGGTATAGGTAACAGAATTGAATGCGACGATTGAGCCACTCGGGACGTTGTAGGTAATCGAGGCAAGGGTAGGTGCGGTAATGTCACTTATCACATTGATTGTTGTGTCGTCAGTAACAGCTGACGTAGTATCCATCGTATTGCCCACGGGATCTCCAATGGTCGCTCCAGCAATGGTTTGCAATTGGACGGTGCCAGCGGTGCTAGGGGTTACAGTCACTTCGAACGCAGCGGGATTCAACGTGCCTCTGATGCTATTGATGGAGATGCTTGCGTTACCTGCATTGGAAAAGTCTGAGCTCGTGAGGGTGGACGCATTCATGGACTCACTAAACGTTACGGTGTAAACGATAGAGCCGGTGCCGAGGGGGAGGTCAGCTCCTGCACGGTTATCAACGATAGAACTAATCGTCGGCTTTACGGTTTCAGCGGTATTTACGATGGTGAGTGGCACGGAGATTGCATAAACTGACCTAGCGACGTTGGTACGATCCGTAAAGCGGTTCCAGACACGAGCGGCTGTGTTGGCATTCGAGCTGCCCCGGGCAATGTCATCCACCGCATCAGTGGTGTCACCCAAGGCATTAACATGGTTTCCAGCAGAGTCGCATCCCGTCGCAACATCCATGCCATGGTTAACATTCGGAGTCACGGCCTGGTTGCCATTTTGATTGAGAAATGGCGAATAGAATATGGGAGCAGGAGGGGTAACAAGTGTATTCGTGACCCGAGTAGAATTGTTGCCCGTTCCGGTAGCATTAACGACTCCGACAGAGTCTTCAAACGGATTGCTCCAAGTATTCCAGATATCCGCGTTATTTCGTGCGATACATGTGGTTCCATTTACGACATACACGGGTTCGCCAGCGCCACCTCGAGTGTGCCCGCCTGTTAAGTCACCGGTTCCGGTGTTATCTTTCACATGCCGTTTTGCCGAGAGCGCCTGGGTGGTAGTGCCATCAAGATTGACTGTGACCATAGCTCTCCAATACGTCCCACTCAGAGCGGGCACTGCCCAAGCCTGAGTTGTTGCGAAGTCGTTGTAAAAATTCGGATCGTTGGATGTCGTCGTCGTGAATCCAGAGGTGTGTAAAGCAATGCGATACTTATCACCAATTTTCCAAGCGGCGCCCGTATTGGGGTTGATACCACCGTTGGCACTTAGGTTGAGCACTCCGAGTTGGCAACGAAGAGGCGGTGCGAGTGTTACCGTACCAGTGCTCGTAGAGCTTTTGCCCGCAGAGTCGGATACACGCAATTGAATCGTATTAGGAGACCCCACCGCGAAGGACCAGATGGTTTTGAGATTTTCATAAGTGATGGCAGTCGGTGAAACTCCCGTGACATCTCCGAAGGTGTTGTCATTGTTGAGATCCCATTCATAAGATGTGATGGTTTGTCCATCCGATGGTAGCGATGCGCTAGCATTTAGCGAGAGCGAACCCGTGCTCGGCACGGTGTAAGGACCACCAGCGTTTGCTTCTGGATTCACACGGGTTTGAATGAAGCTAAGTTTCACATCATCGAAAGCAACTTCTTCTCCCGAGTTGATTCCTTTGCTTAGTAGTCGAATCTGCAAGGGTTGACCGACTAATGCAGCATTTGCGGTAGTGTAGGTATAACTGACTGTAGAAGTGACTACCGAATCCTCAGCTACTGCAAGAGAATTGTCGTCTTCGGCAAGAACCGTGCTGCCAGCCAATAGCTGAACACGATATCCGGGAAATCCACTTCTAAACTTGGTGTTGGCAACCTTGACTGTCAAAGTGTAAGCAGAATCGACCAGAAGATTGCTGGCGAGTGTTTGTGATAGACCGTCTTCATTTGAGCTACTTGTCACTGTGGTCACGTTAGCACCATCTGGCGCTTCAGCGGTGAGGTCGATTTCGGAACTAGGATTGAGTAATACGACATTGCCATCATTGAAAATAGTCCAGTCGGGAATATTTGCTAGCGTGCCGCCGTCTTGAAGGACGGGGTTCTCGAAGCTCGGGTTGGCAATGGTAATCGACTGCTGAGCCGATGTTATGCCGCTAGTGATCAGCACGCTAACGAGCAAATGGGGAATAGGTTTATTTAGGATTTGTTTCATTTTTATTATTTTGATAGTGAGTTACCCTGAAGTAAAAATCAAATCACCATGATTGTATTGTTTGAAATCAAGAATCTTGAGCTTGATCAAGACCTTAGCAATAAAATCGTGCTCACCTGACGTTTACCATTCACTACGTGTGATAAACGAAATCGCTATTGGAAAGGATTTTTGATTTGACGTCTGAACCCTTTTGGGGTACAGTTTCTTCATGATGAAGTTGCGAATTTATTCGGCAGCGGAGCAGGTCGCTACCCATTTGCGGGCTCTATTGCAAGCAGGAGCATGGCGGGAGGAGATGCCGGGAGTGGTATCGCTTGCGTCGGAGCTTGGAGTCAACCATAAGACCGTAGAGGCTGCGCTCAAGCTGTTGACGTGCGAGGGTATACTGGTTAGTCAAGGTGCCCGAAAGTCGCGCAAGATTCCTTTCATGGACAAAGTGGTGGATCGGCCTTCGTTGCGAATCGGAATCCTCGTGCATGATGCCATTGAGCTACAAACCGACTACTTGGTGGAGATTCGGCACCAGTTGATCGAGAGCGGGCATACACCTTTTGTCGCACATAAATCGTTGATCGACTTGGGAATGGATGTGGAGAAAGTGGCGCATTTTGTCGCGGAAAATCCAGCAAACGCATGGTTGATCGTATCGGCTCCACGCGAGGTGGTTGAATGGTTTTCGTTACAGCCTGTGCCTTTTTTTGGTCTCTTTGCGCAAATTCGAAGATTGCAGTATGCGAGTGCTGGTCCAGACAAGACACCTGCTTACATGGAAGTCGTTCGCAAGCTCGTCAACTATGGACATCAACGCATCGTACTATTGGCGCGATCTCTGCATCGGTATCCGATTCCAGGCCATTCCGAGAGGCATTTTCTTCGAGCATTGAGCGCGGCGGGGATTGAGGTGAGTGACTATCATTTTCCTTTTTGGGAGGATACGAAGGATGCTTTTCATCACTGTCTTGAAGGATTGTTTCAAGCGACACCGCCAACGGCTTTACTGGTCGAGGAGCCGATATTATTCGCGGCGGTGCAGCAGTTTCTCGCGGAGCGAGGCATTCGCGTGCCTGGCGATGTTTCGCTGGTTTGTGCAGATCCGGATCCCACTTTTGCGTGGAGGATTCCCACAGTGGCGCACATTCGCTGGGATAGTGCACCTTGTGTGAGGAGAGTGGTTCATTGGGCGAATCATTTGGCCAGTGGTAAGGAAGATCGCCGCCGATTGCTAACCGCTGCGGAGTTTGTCGATGGAGGGACCATCGGCCCGGTGAAACTGTAATCAAAATTTGAGATACAACTACGATTTCGCCTTGGGATAGGAGAAATGAGGCGGCCTCTTTTCAGCGTTGTGAGTCAGCTTAGTCTTCTGTTGCCGTGGCTCGGAGTTTGCCAAACAGTTTGCCATTCACTGCCTTGTTGCTAGGGACGGTAATGACGATGTCATCGGTCGTCGCATCGAAGCTCGAGATGGCTACGGAAACGCCATTCGATGAGGAACTTGAAGAACCGATGGGTAGAGAGTTTGGTGCCTGAAAGGTGAGATCTACGGTCCAATGAAAGGCGAGATTGGCATTGCCGATCGACTCGCGTTTTCTCTTGAAGCGAAAGATCATATCGCCAGATGAATTGGTCGAACTGATCGGCAGTAGCGACGATGAATTCGAACCAGGGTTTGCCGAGTTTGGTTCGCCGCCTAGAATGTATTCGAGTATGTTTGCGATCCCGTCCCCATCAGGATCTGCGTCAATGTTTGCGTCGAGGCCGCTGAGATTTTTGGAATTGCTCCATGATTGGTAAGGGGAAAGAGCTTCAATCGGCACATTGGCGAAGGTCAAGGCGGGGAGGGCGTTGGCACCGAAGAGCAGTGTGGAAACCGATTCGGTGAAGTTCCAGGTGTCCTTGACGTAGTCGATCGTGGAATTTTCGGCCACGGCACTCGAAAGCTGGAGTGTGACAGTGTTGCCAGAGGCACTACCTGAGCTGACGAGGTTGCTAACATCATTGATATGGTAGTTCGGTAAAGAAAAATTGCTCCAGCTCATGGGTTGATCGAAGAGCAAAGCGATGGCCGTTCTGGCACTGCTTGTGAAAGACGCACGTACGAGGTTGGGAGAAGTGACGGCAGAAGGAGAGTTGACGCCGTAGATGTCGCGATTGATGACAGGCAATGTGCGCGCAGCCAAGGTCTGATAGCCTGCGATCGAATAGTGGCATCCATCATAGCCTGGGATGGCGAGAGTCGCTACGATGCTCATGTTCGAAAAGAGACGAGGCAAGGTGCGATGGATTTCACGGACTTCGCTAGCGAAGGGTCCGATGCTACAGGGATTTGGTGCGATTTGAAAAATCAGGTAGCGTTGGAAGTTGGGGAAGTCTTCTTTCCATGCGGAGGTCATGCTCAAGAATTGTTGTTGGTAAAATAGATGATCTGGCTCAATAGGTGGACCAAAAGTGCTGCTATCACTTTCACCTTGATGCCAGAAAGCCGCGCGGATGCCGTGGGTCAGGCGAGCGGCGATGACGCGATTGAGCAAGTTAGCATAAATATCGTAGGTTCCAGCCCCTACGGTTCGGTTGGCAGGGTTTGGTTGATGTTGGTCAATGCGGGTGCCGCCAACTGCACCATTGATGATGCAGATCGGGATGGCATGCTGCATGGTGAGGTCTTGCGCCAATTTCATGGCCCAGAATCCTACTTTGCTTCCCCAATTGGGGCTAGTGGGGCGAGCATACGCAGGACCCCATCCCAGAGTGGCATCGTAAGTTTTGACCCATGGATCACTGGTATCGACTTGCGGAGACCCAGTGTCAGTCGCTTGAGCATTGGACTGGCCAGAGATGATAAAGGCATCGCCACAGAGCATTCCATTTACGGTGGCGACATCGGAATCTACGCTCGCAGTTCTGGTTCCATACACCACTCGGTAGGTCGCTAAACCGGCTTCAATGGTCGCGGTGAAAGCATACGTGCCACCTGTTAGTGTTTGTCGATGGGTGGCATAGAGTGTTTCCGATCCACCAGATGGAGTGCGATAGATTTTGAGGAAAACATCATCGGGCGAGCCGGATTGCGTGCCTCGGTAAAAAATCGTTCCCATGTTGGTGAACGGATTGCGTGCGAAGAACTGGTTGGCAACGGGTTTCTCATTGGCAAGCGGTGTCCGTTCCACCCATGGGTCAGTGGCGGGTTCCTGCACGGTGATGGTGGTAGTTTGCGTTACATTTTCCGTGCCGTTGTTCATGGTAAGCGTGACGAGCAGCGATCCGCTGCCTTGCGCGCGGGTTAGTGTCATGACGCTAGGCGAAGTTGTTTGAGTGACTGCAAGGTTTCTGGTGCTCCAATTGTAGGTGAAGTTCGTGCCATTGTTGACTTGCAGCAGTGATAGATTGGAGATGATGGGTTGTACAGTGATGGCGGAGCGTCCGTTCCAATTCGCGGGTGCGGAGAGGGTGAACTCAGGCAGCGGCGGCGCGACAAGCACCGTGACGGTGTAATGTTTGGTTACCAAGGAATCAGAAGAGGTGACGGTGTAAGTCTGCGGAGTGGTGAAGTTTCTCGCCGTGCCGGAAGGGGTGGTACAGGTAGCGCCTGGCCATACTACGTAGGTGGGTGCCACATTCGTTATGTCGGTGCCGAAAGGAACGGTGAGAGTGATGGTGTTTTCGCCTATGACGGCATCACGGATGGATGGCGGATTGGAGGCCAGACTCATGCTGAACAGATCCGCTTTGGGTGCGATTGGTGTTGCGATCAATTGAAAGCCGTTAAACGGGGTGTTGTTGCCATCGGTGATTCTGAAGGATAGCTCGCCGGCGAAGGTGGGGGTGAGGCCATTGACGCGCATCCAGTTGCCGGTATTGCCCGCTCCCGAGGTGATGTCGCCAGGATTGGTGTCCTGCGACAAGGCGAGCACGGTACCATTGGTGCCGCTTAGCACTCGGTTGAGGTAAAAGGTTCCTGTTAGACCACTTCCCGATGTTTGAGTGATTGGCAGGCTATCGCCGTTTTTCCACCACCAATCCGAATAGATTACGAGGTCATAGGAATTTGCGACCGAGAGCCCCTTGAGGGTCATCGTGTTGTTGCCATTTACCCGACTGTTGAAAATCTTGGCACCGCTTGTCAGATTCTGGGTACCGATGCTTCCTCCGGCAAAATCAAGGGTGACGCCCGTGTTTACGCCTTCGGAATTTTTCAGTACCATGGCGGTTAGCGGCACTGAGGCAACCCGGTTCCATGTGCTGTTGGTGGTGTTTTCTGTTGCAGCGCCAATAAAGTTTTCAGAGGTAGTGATCTGGTTGGCAGTTTGGCTGGCAAATTGAACGTTCCAGACAGTGTAGAGCGGTGCAGTGCTAGTCGTCGCGTTGGCCGGCGCGGAGCTGGCCGTGGCGTTTTGTCCCGCACTTCGATCTCGGGCCGTAACGGTGTAGGTATAGGTGGTGGAGGGGGATAAACCAGCATCATTGTAATGGGGACTCGACTGCCAACCACTGTCCGTGCCGCCGGGATTGCCGCTAGTTTCATCGAAGAAATACTCCACTCCGCTCGCATCCGTAGCGGTGCTAGCGGTCATAGTAATGCTGTCCATTCCTGCAGATGTCGGCACCGTGGCCCAAGTCATGGGGTTTGGAGTAGGTGCAGCTGTGTCGGCAGGGGCAGAGCTGAAAATGAGGAAGCCACTGGTATTGAGTTCATAGTCGCCAAGCCCTGCGCCATTGACAGTGATTTTGTCCATTTGCGCTTGGGTTAGCCCGCTGCCAGATGTGCCGAAGCGCAGTGAGCTCGATGAGAAAGTTCCAGTGATATTGAGTGTGCCAGGCCATGCTACGGCGGAACTGTCGGCAAAGGTTAACGATGCATTGGCACCGAGGTTGATCGATGCAGATCCTGTGACAGCGAGTGTGCCAGCGGTATCCGTAAATGTTGCGGCATCCAATATGCCCCCGCTCATGGTGAGCGCCGAGGAATTGGGCAAAACATTGTTTGCACCCAAGGCGAGCGTGCCACCGTTAATCGTTGTCGTGCCTGTATAGGTGTTTGCTCCGGAGAGAGTCCACTTTCCTGTGCCGTTTTTGGTGACAGAGGTAGTATTACTCGTGCTATTGTTCACGATGGCTCCAGCGATTTCCCCTGTGCCTGCCGTCGAGCCAGCGAGCACGAAGGTCTTTGCTCCTGCGCCTGTGGCAGTCATGTTGCTGGTGAATTTTAGTAAGCCTGTGCCAGATTGTTCTAGCGTCGATGTGCCAGTAGTTCCTCGGAGATCGATCACGCGGTCTGACGTGTCGCCGGTTCCGATGTATCGCAATGTAGGATTGGCGGTGAGAGAGCCAAAGCCGATCGTTCCTCTGGCAGTGGTTGTGGGTGCGCCTAAAGCACTGGCACCAGCTCCTACGTTCTTGATCGAATTGAAAGAATAAATTCCCGTTTGCTGGGTATTGACGATGGCATCAAAAGTGCTGTTTCCCGTAAATGTAACGCCATTTGGTGTTCCTGCTCCTAGGAATATATTTTGTCCGGCTTGCACTCCAGAGATATTTCCAGAAATGTTCAGACCACTCAGCCAATAACTTCCGCTAGCTGGCAAAGTGTTTGTGAGATTGCCCACTTTGAGCATGTCGCTACCTGTGCGCACAGCGATGTTAAATGCTCCTGTGGCGGCGATTTCATGAATGGTCGCATTTGCACCCGCACTGGTGGTGAAATCCATCGATGCCGTGAGCGAGGAAAGTTTCGATATGACAATGCTCGATCCTGTAGATGTAGTGAAAACAAATTGCTGAGCTGATGACTGATTGTATTCCGAGTCGCCTAAACTAAGGTTAACATTTGCTCCTGAAACGTTGATGCCGCTTGCCTGCATTCTGGCAGTAAAGCCACGATTTGTGGTAACAGAAGAGCCGGTATAATTCAGCGTCGAGCCAATGAGTATGAGGCCTGTTTTACCAGCGGCGGGAAATTTTCCTAGGCTGCTCACTGTGCCAGCATCAGCTAGAGAGGAAATGGAGAGTGTGCCACCTTGCACTGTGGTTGCGCCACTGTAGGAATTGTTTGAGCCTAAGGTAAGTGTATTTGTTCCTAACTTGGTTAAGCCTCTGTTAACATCAGCGATGGCGGATGTGTAGGAAAGATTTCCCGATGTGGTATCGATGCCAATGGAGGTAGTGGCATCCACGGAAACATTGCTCAAATTTCCAGACATCACCCCAGAAAATGCATTGTCGAGATCGCTGACAGTAAAGCCCGCCCCGCCCACGCCAAGACCTAGAGTCGTAGCTGCGCTGAATACGTGAGTTCCCGAAGCAGGTTTTGAAGCAAGATTGCGAAATACCAGTGTTCCTTCGATGATAGAAGATCCGCCAGAATATGCATTTGCCCCACTTAAGGCCACAGTGCCTAAGCCGGTTTTATTGATACCTGAGGTTCCCGCGATAGGGGAGATAATCGACTGAATGACATTCGCATGATTCTGTGTAATGGTGGATACGGTCAATGAGTTTGCCGCAGTACCTAGGGTGATTGCAGTCGTTTGCCCTGCACCGTAAACGATAGAACTAGCACTGACCCCACCTGTTGCGATGCCCACAGTACCATTGCCATAATTGAGCGTTGTTGTGCCAAAATTTACGGCGTCGGAGGAGTTTGTTACGACAGGGGAGATTGCCGAAGTTCCTGCGTTACTGGTGCTCCAGAAATCGTTTGATCCCCACGTGCCAGTGGTGTTGCCGAAGCCTGCTGTTGCACCATTTGAATCCCACCAATAATCGGCGGCATGTGATTGATGCAGTGTGAACAGGCTCAGAGCTGTAAGGGCGAAATTTTTGAGAGAATAGATTTTTCGTTTCATGCTTTGCGCATAGTTAGGAATTAAAGAGATGGTTGAAAGGCGGTTTAACCTGTGGAACATGATTGAGCGTGGTGACTCGTGAACACCACGCTCGTCATCAGTTGTTACGGTGCAATAACGACGCGAAGGCGCGCGAATTTCTTATCGTCGGGTGAGCGTGGAATGGATAATGTCACAGTATCAAAGCTAGGTGAAGTGTTTTTTACTACCGTGATCCCAGACGCATTCGCGATGGCGGAATCAGAGACAGGATATGAGGCTGCCCAAGATACTAAATCCGTGCTCGTTTCGACCGAAAGAGAAGTTTTCGGATCGATAGAGGACTGTGCCCTTTGGAAGGTGAAACTCATGTTTGTGGAATTCGTCGTTAAGGTCGGTAGCTTGCTGATGTCGTTCGATGCAGTAGTACCACCGAGAATAAATTCTACGCCATTGGTCACGCCATCACCATCGGTATCATCGTTCACATTGGAACCAGGAGCGTTTGCTGCCACCCATGAACTATAGGCAGAGCTGGCGCCTGTGGAAGTAATCGTGACTTGCAATTCATTTCCGCTGATCACGGGAGGATTCGCTGTCCAACCCGCAGGTAAAATGACCGAAGTTGGAGCTGTGCCGACAATATCCTGACCACCGAACACGAGGGTGTATGTTCCGAGAGAGGCAGCACTGGAGGAACTGAGATCCAACACTGAGTCACCGGAAAAGGTCAAGGTCTTGCCCGAAGCGATCTCAAGAGAATCATGAGTGCCAGATGGCGAAGTCAATCTGAAGGAAAGTCTGCCATTTGCCGCGACGGTAACATTGCTATTGAGTGTACCTGTTCCGCCTAAGGTTGCTCCGGAAGAAACGGAAAGGTTACCGGTTCCAGAGCCAGACCCGCTCGTGTTATTGATCAGTAGCGTGCCTTGGGTGACTGATGTATCTCCTGAATATGTGTTCGCACCAGAGAGAATCCACGTGCCTACTCCTGTTTTTTCCAGTGATGTAGTATTGCTCGTACTGTTGTTTACAACTGTGCCGGCCATTTCACCAATGCCTGCGGTTGATCCCGAAAGTCTGAAAATTTTGGAGCCTGCACCTGTGGCGGTCGTGTTGCTGGTAAACTTTAACAATCCTGTTCCCGCTTGTTCCAAGGTGACTGTTCCCGTTGTGCTTCGCAAGTTCAACACGCGGTCAGTGGTGTCGCCAGCGCCGGTATAGCGTAGAGTAGGAGTGTTACTACCGTTTCCAAATTGAATGGTGCCTTTCGCTACAGTACTAGGCGCACCCAGAGATGATGAATTGCTCGTGCCAACGTTTTTGATGGAATTGATCGTGTAGATGCCCGTTTGCTGGATTTGAATGATCGCATCAAAGCTGTTCATTCCTGATAGAGTGACGCTCGCTCCTCCTAGAACTAATGAGGAGCTAGCACCTGTACTGATGCCTGAAATGCTACCCGTTAGATTAATGTTCGACAACCAATGGACACCATTGTTGATGGGGGTGGTTTGGACAATATTTCCGATCGTTACGGGATTTGTGCCCGTTCTCACCGCGATATCAAATGCGTTAGCCGAGCTATTGACCTGCACATGATTGATCGAGACTGCATTTGCAGCGGTCATGGTAAAATTCAGGTTATGATTGGGAATCGTAACTCTAGAAACATTGATGCTTGAGCCTGTTCCATGACTGAAGGCAAGCGTTTGAGTTGCACCAGTGGTGGTAACATTACTGTCACCTAAGCTTAGGTTGGTGTTTGCTCCGACTTGAATTGTGTTAGATTGGCCAGTAGCGGTGAAACCACGATCCGTCGTGACCGTGCCAGTACCAGTAAAGTTGAAAACACCACCTCGCAACAGAAGTCCAGCGGCACCAGGTGAAGCAAAATTTCCGATGCTGCTATCCGTGCCAGCATTCGCGAGGGTAGGCACATTGAGAGTGCCACCTTGGATTGTTGTTGCCCCAGTGTAAGTATTGCTGGTGCCGATCGTTAGAGTGTTATTTCCCAGTTTGGCAAAACCCCTAGCACCGGTAATGGCCGATGCATAAGTAAGATTTCCCGCAGTGGTGTCTAATCCCACAGCGGTGGTAGCATTTAGGGTGATGTTACTTAAATTTCCGGTCATTGTTCCCTCGCGAGCGTTCTCAAAATCTGTCGTTGAGAAAAAGCCCGCGCCACCCACGCCAAGACCGAGCACTGTATCAGCACCGAACGCGTGTGTGCCAGATGATGCCTTTGAAGCAAGGTTGCGGAAGACGAGAGTGCCTCCACTAATCGATGTGCCGCCGTCGTAGGTATTCGCTCCGCTAAGTGCGATGAGTCCGACTTCCGATTTTGTTAAGGCGACTCCTGAACCTGCCAGCACTGCTGCGATGTTATGGACTGTGGAAATATTTAAGTTAGAAATGGTGGGAGTCGTGCCACCGAGTGTGATGGTGTTGCTCGTATTGCCGAGTGTGACGCCCGTGACCTGGCCACCACGAAAGCTAATGGCATTGATGGAGACTCCGCCAGCATTGATGGCGACATTGGCATTTGCATAGTCGCCATTAAATCCAAATCGGAGTTCGTCAGCAGTGGTCGTTGTTGTTGTGAAAGTACTGCCTGTTCCATTTACGTTCGTGTTCAAGAACGCGCTCGTGCCCCAAGTGCCAGTGGTGTTGCCGAAGCCTGCTGTAGCGCCGTTTGAATCCCAGTAATAAATTTCCGCCTGGAGTTGATGGGTGAAGCAGGATACGGCCAGTGATGATATCGATAGATAGCAATAAATGGTATTTCTCAAAAATTGGTTTTTGGCTTTCATGGTATGTATGTTGTTAATGGAAAGTATTAGATCCTGTAGTTACACGGTGCAATTAAGAGAAACAACCCCGAGTCGTTCGGGGTTGTTTGTTTTGGTTATTGTTTTGTTGGAAGAAAATTTCGTTATGACTGCTTGCGGCGGCGGGCAAGTAAACCAAGGCCAATTAATCCGCCTACCAGCAAGTTGGAGGCTTCTGGCACGGCTGTGAACTGAAGAGTATTGCCCGTAATTGTGAATCCAGCTCCAGATGTAAAGTGGCCACCTAATCCTGTGAAAGAAAAGTCACCAGTCGTGAAGCCCGTAGTTCCCGTCCATGTGATAAGATCATAGGTGCGACTGGCTGTTGGAGCGGCACCCAAGAAGTCAAACTTGAAAGTGGAGCCTGTGCCTTTGGTGAAGTTTCCGGTGATAGCAAGCTTGTCTGAACTGGTGCTGCTGTTGGATAGATCGAATTGGAAAAGATTCGATCCGCCATTCCAAGTCGTAGCACCTGTGTTGAGGGTGCCGATGGCAGCAGTTCCATTGCTCGGAGCGATATTGCCAGAAACAGCTACAGTGCCGCCAATGGTGCCTGCACCTGCTAGCGTTCCAGCTGCGGCCACGGTAAAAGTACTGCTGCTATGAGTGCTACCGTTGATACGAAGGGTTCCACCATTGACGTTAGTGGCGCCAGTGTAGCTGTTCGTGCCGGAAAGAATCCAAGTGCCTGTGCCAGTCTTGGTTAATGCTGTGGTGTTAGTTGTGGAGTTATTCACGATGGCTCCTGCAAGTTCCCCTATGCCAGATGTTGAACCGGAGAGTGTGAGTGTCTTCGAGCCTCCACCTGTGGCGGTCATGTTGCTGGTGAACTTTAATAATCCTGCACCCGCTTGTTCCAACGTGACTGTTCCCGTTGTGCCGCGCAAGTTCAACACACGGTCTGTGGTGTCGCCAGTGCCGGTATAGCGTAAAGTAGGAGTGTTTGTGAGATTACCAAAGGCTATCGTGCCTTTCGCCGCAGTGCTAGGTGCGCCTAGAGATGATGAATTGCTCGTGCCAACATTTTTGATGGAATTGAACGCATAGATGCCTGATTGTTGGATTTGAATGATCGCATCAAAGCTGCTTGTTCCTGTAAGAGTGACGCTGGCTCCACCTAGAACTAATGAGGAGTTAGCACCCGTACTGATGCCTGAAATGCTACCCGTTAGATTAATGCTCGACAACCAATGGACACCATTGTTGATGGGGGTGGTCTGTACGACATTTCCGATCGTAACGGGATTCGTACCTGTTCTCACTGCGATATCGAATGCGTTGGCCGTGCTATTGACCTGCACATCATTGAGGGTGACTGCACTTGCTGAAGTCATGGTAAAATTCAGGTTATGATTGGGAATCGTAACTTTGGAAATGGTGATGCTTGAGCCCGTTCCATGACTGAAGGCAATTGTTTGAGCGGCACCAGTGGTGGTAACGCTACTATCGCCCAAGGTCAGGTTTGTGTTTGCGCCTACTTGAATCGTGTTGGATTGGCCAGTAGCGGTGAAACCACGATCCGTCGTGACCGTCCCAGTACCAGTATAGTTGAAAACACCACCTCGCAACAGAAGCCCTGCGGCACCCGGCGAAGCGAAATTTCCAATGCTGCTATCCATGCCAGCGTTGGCGAGACTCGCCACGTTGAGTGTGCCGCCTTGGAGCGTGGTAGCTCCTGTGTAGGTGTTGCTAGTACCAAGAGTGAGAGTATTTTCTCCCAGTTTCGCAAAACCCCGTCCGCCAGTAATGGCCGTTGTATAAGAAAGATTACCCGTGGTGGTGTCTAATCCCACAGCGGTGGTCGCGTTAAGGGTGATCCCAGTGAGATTTCCCGTCATAGTCCCCGCACGTGCATTTTCAAAATCTGTCGTTGAGAAAAAACCCGCTCCACCGACGCCAAGGCCGAGCACTGTGCCTGCACCGAAAGCATGAGTGCCAGTAGATGCTTTGGAAGCAACATTGCGGAAGACGAGAGTGCCTCCACTAATTGTCGTGCCGCCGTCGTAGGTATTTGCGCCGCTGAGCGCGATGAGTCCGACTTCCGATTTTGTCAAGGCGACTCCTGAACCTGCGAGGACTGCTGCGATGTTGTGTACGGTGGCATTATTCAAGTTAGAAATGGTGGGAGTCGTGCCACCGAGTGTGATGGTGTTGCTCGTGTTGCCGAGTGTGATGCCTGTTACCTGGCCACCACGGAAGCTAATGGCATTGATGGAGACTCCACCTGCGGCTATGGCGACACTAGCATTTCCGTAATTGTCATTAAATCCAAATCGGAGTTCGTCAGCCGTGGTCGTTGATGTTGTGAAAGTACTGCCTGTTCCATTTGAGTTAATGTTTAAAAAATTGCTCGTGCCCCAAGTGCCAGTGGTTGACCCGAAGCCTGCTGAAGCACCATTTGAATCCCAGTAATAAACGGTTCCGTTTGCGTTGGGGTTAATAACTATGCTGCCGCATGCGGTAGCCAAGAGTAGTGTATTTTGTATTTTTCTTTTCATGGATGTTGGTTTTTTGTTGGATTTTGGTGATTGTCTTTCATTGTCTGCCGCTTAAGGGGGGACATTCCCTTGATCTGAGCAAAATTTTTCGTATCGGGTATTTCTTGGCACGGTGATGCGGTCCCACCAACACTCGCCTGATCCGTCGGTTCCTGAGATGTCGTCGAAACGTCCATCCCATGGTGTTGCTTCGACAGATGCCGTAAGCACACAGACAGCGCTGACTGCGGGAATGCCAGAAAAATGAAGAAAAAATGATCTGGATTTTTTTAACATGGGGTGGGGTTTGAGTCGTGAATGCCTTAATTTTTGTACTAATAATTCGGACAACGCGGATAAGTAGAAAATGTTCACGGTAGGATCAAATTTATTCTTTCTTGCAAGCTGAATGAATTTCATTCAAGTTCGGTGTCGATGAGCAAATGGAAAGTCCAATCAATACCTGAGCAAATTGCTGCGTATTTACGGGAGGAAATCAGCCTTGGACGTTGGGGGGGAGTGATGCCAGGGAGAAACGAGTTGGCGAAAGAGTTAGACGTAGGAATTTCCAGCGTACAAGAGGCGCTGCGGATGCTGCAAGAGGAAGGATTGCTGGTGCATCAAGGCGCAGGGCAAGTTCGGCGTATCAAAGACGTGAATTCAGGTTCTGAAAAACGACGTCTCAGGATTGCGATATTGCTCTACGAAGCGTTCACCATGAGTGCCGGCATTTTTTCCGAGGTGGCGCATCTGCTCCAAGATTCGGGTTATGAGGTTTTCTTTGCTAAATCAACCTTGTTGGATCTCAAAATGAGTGCAAGTCGCGTCGCGAAGTTTGTGGAAAAAACTGAGGCCGATGCTTGGATTGTGTGCTCCGCGGGGCGGGAGGTGACTCAGTGGTTCGCGGCACAATCCAAGCCGGCCTTTGCGCTTTTTGGTTCTCGGCGAGGATTGCCTCTGCCGAGTGTCGGTCCAGATCTTGTGCCTGCGATTGTTGCGGCAACGCGGCGGTTGATTGGTTATGGGCATCAGAGGATCGTCATGTTGGTGCGTCCCGATCGTAGGCTGCCTTTGCCTGCTGCCCTTGAGCGCGCTTTTCTTGAAGAACTCGCGGCAAATGGCATAACACCTGGGCCGTATCATCTGCCGGATTGGGATGATGGAATCGATGGCTTTCAAACGCGTCTTTCAAGCCTGTTCCAAGTCCAACCACCTACAGCATTGATTGTTGATGAGCTGATGTTGTTTATCGCGACTCAGCAATTTCTTTCAAAAAAACGGCTGCGCGTGCCAGAGGATGTGTCACTTTTTAGTCTCGGGTCGAATGCTGCATTCGCTTGGTGCGATCCCAAAGTCGCGCACCTGCATCACGATCCCTCTCCTGTACTGCGGCGAGTACTGGAGTGGGCGAATCATGTTGCGTTGGGAAAAAAAGATCTACGCGAAACACACATCCGTGCGCAGTTTGTTGATGGCGGTACGATTGGCCCAGCCAAGCACTAATCGCCTTCCATGATTGGCGTTTGTTGGTCCGTAATGTGTTGTGCCCCTTGGTGGCTGTCCAAAAAGGAGTTCGGCACGTGTTGATGAAGCTGCCGCGGGAGTGGTCGATGGGCTTGTGTCCGATGGCGTGTTCTTGTTCTTGGGGCATGCCATCGACATCTAAGCCTGCCGCAGAATTGCGGAGGTTTGCTGGTGCGTAAATCGTAGGAGATTTCTCCTTTTGCTATCTCTTCAGCTTGGCTCATCGAGAGATGAGAAGCGTGATCACGGCGAAACGACGACATGAAGACGAGCAAAAAGCTTACTTCCGACAGCGAGAGTGCGGCGGATTTTGACTTCGACCTTATCGATGCCTGCTCCGTAAAAATCATCCGATGCGGTACTAACGATGTCCGCACTTGGCAGGGCATCACTCCAATCAGAGAGGTTGCTGCCGTACTGAACCTTGATGGTGGTTTTGCTATCGGCGAAGGCTGTGTCGCTGCGGCGATAGGTGAAAATAAAGAAGTCTGGGTCACTGGTGTTGTCCAGCGTGGGGACTTGGCCGGTAGCAACAGCATTGGGATTTGCCGCGCCTAGGGTCCAAGCTACGCCATTTAGCACGCCGTCGTTGTTCGAGTCGAGGTTCGCATTGGCCCCGCCTGACCATGATGCATAAGGACTTGAGGCGGAGACGAGAGCGATTTTGTTGCCCTCATAGGCATAATCAAGGGTGTATCCCGCCGGTGGTGTTGGCGCTGATGCAAAGGCAGTGCCGGTGAGGCTGGAATAGGTTGCCAGCACGTAAACCGAATCATCAGGGGTTCCGGTGAAATTGTAGGTGACGGTCGCGTCGGTGATATTCAAGCCTGTAGCAGAAATTCTGCCGCTTGATCCAGAGCCTGCTGCATCGATGCCGAAGGTGACGGGCTGTCCTGTTGGTATCGAATAGGATGTCTTCAGCGTTGTCGCTAAGGTTGCACCTGGGGCGATGGAGATGCTTGGGCTCGTGAGAATCGTTCCTGAAGCACCAAGAGCTAACGTTCCCGCGTTGACGGAAGTCGCACCCGTGTAGGTATTGATACCCGTTAACGTTTGTGTTCCTGCACCTGTTTTGGTGAGGGTCATGCCAGAGGCTCCGTTGGCGATCACACCTGCGTAACTTGGACTAGCACTGGCACCCGGGTTTAACGTTAGGGCTGTGACCGCATCGTAGCCGCCTGAGGTAGTGGTGAAGACACCACTAGCCGCAGCGAAGTTTTTGTTACCCGATAATCCGCCGAGCGTCATCGTAGTTGTGGTGGTTCTAAGCCCGGCAGATGTAGCACCCGCTACACTAGATGTTGTGTCGAGTGTGCTGTTTTGCAGAGCTAGAGCGTTGGTCAACTCGAGAATGCCTGCCGCATTGGTTGTAGTGCCCGTAAATGTATTCGCGCCAGAAAGAATGATTCGACCAGAGTTGAT
>JAIYDP010000146.1 GCA_027487435.1 Verrucomicrobiaceae bacterium
AGGTGCCCTCTTGTTCGATGGGGTTCTGCGTGGCGAGCACCATGAACGGCTGGGGTAGGGGATAGGCGGTGCCATCGATCGTGACTTGCCGTTCTTGCATGAGTTCGAGCATGGCGGACTGCGTCTTGGCTGGAGCGCGATTGATTTCATCTGCCAGAACCAAGTGGGCAAAGACAGGGCCTTGGCGGACGATGAATTGCTGCGCTTTCATATCGAAAAGCGAGTGCCCCGTGACATCGGACGGCATCAGGTCTGGGGTGAACTGGATGCGGCGAAAGGTACCGGAGCAAGCGCGAGCGAGCGCGGTAGCAAGGCGGGTTTTTCCCAAGCCGGGGACGCCTTCCAGCAACAAATGCCCGCCGCTTAACCAGGTTGCCAAAAGATCACGGATGGCATCGGGCTGACCGATGATGATGCGTTGGATTTCGCTGCCGAGCCGTTTGAGCATTGCGGCGGCTTGGGCCATTTCCGCAGTGAAATGGCTGGGTGGCGGCGGAGCGAACTGCGGCGTTTCAGAGGGGAATGGTGGCGGAGGTGTGGACTCAGGAATCATATTTTTTGGAATAAGGTAAAATCAAAAGGTGCGGCCTAGTTGCCAGAGCCGTTTGGCGAGCGAGAGAAATTTGCGTGATCGGGTTCGCTCAGAGGGCGAAAAACACTCCGCAGCTTCCTGCTCGCTAAGACCAGCTTCTGCTGCGACTTGGGCAAGAAATCGAGCTTGGGTGGGCTCAGGTTCGGCGGGCTGATTGCGTTTCCAGCGCGAATAAAGACTCTCAGCCCATGGGGCGAGTAAGGCAGGCACCTGTTTTTTGCGAAGCAGAAAGCTACCCGTAGCAACAAGTCCAGCTTTGGCATCGAGCGGAGGTGGGACTCGCCGCGCAGGCAAACGACCAAAGCGTTTCGTTACCGCCCATAGCCAAAGAGCGAGAGCGACGAGCAGCGCGATCAGTGCTCGCCAGCCGTACTCCCACAAAATCGCTAGGAACGAGGTTCCGCTGCCACGAATGAAAAAAACCTCGCCACCATGCCAATCGACCAGCGAGTGCCACAGCGAGGCATTGCGGTCATTGGCCAAACGGAGATTGGTGAACGGGCGCATGGAGGGAAGAAAAGTAATCCGTCCGTCACCATATTCGATGGTCAAAACGCGCTGCGCTGGGGTGTCCTCACTGCCGTTGCTGAAAATAAACGCCGCAGGCCAATCCCAATCGCGCGAGCCAAACGATTCCTCATCCTCGCGATCTTCGTCCACTTCATCGGCAAAGCGAACACCAGCCTCTTTCATGACCATTGCTGCTCCGGGCGTGAATTTTTCCAAGTGTTTTCTTAATCGAACCCCCGTTGAATCAAAGGTTGGCTCTTTTTTCTTAAAATCAGCAAAGGGGGCCTCTTCATCATCGTGATCAGCAAGTTGCTTTTCCCGCCAGTGCTTGCGGCGTGCATTTTCGTCTTCGGCAATCGATTTCTTATCGCTGACCCACTGCGGCGGCTTTGCGCCCATTTCCTCGTAGTAGAAGAGTTCGGACAACGCCATGACCAAATGATCGCCATTCGCCACGCGATCTAACAATTTCTCAGCCGCATGTTCGTTGACCAGTAAGGAAGGTGTGACAACCCATTGCGAGCTTGTGTAGCCATTGTGTTGCGCGAGTTCCTTGAGCAGGCTGAAACTGGTGCGCGTTGAAAGATCGAACTCATCATTGAGCCGAGTTACCGCAAGGTAAGGATTGAAACGAGCTTCGCCTTTGTATCCCGTGGTTTCCTCGCTATCTTCAAAGCGCCCACCACAGCCAGAAAGCAAAGCGCAAGCGAGCAACAGCATTGCCGTGCCCGTCGCCGAAGAGCTGTTCGGTTTTCCTAGGTTCTGAAAGGGCCACGCAGCGCAAAGGCTATCCCACGTTGTAGCGGATGGCGGCGATTGGGCATAAGCCAGACCAAGCCACGCACGGGTGAGTTGTTGAAAATAGACGCTTAAGCTAGCGGTGCTTGCCGTGCTAGCAACGCGACGCGTACACTCGCCCTCGGTATCGCCAGCTTCAATCTCCACACCTCCTTGGTGAATCAACCACGAGAGCGCGGCGCGGTAGAGCAAACTCAATGCCTCGCGGTGACGGCCTTCGCTCCACCACGAACGGGCTGTTCCCAGCGGGTCAGCGGGTAGCGATTCGGGCCGAACATCAAAGCCTGCAACGGCCTGTGGCATGATTGGCAGGCTGATTCCTTGTGCCTGCGCGCTTCCGTAGCGAATCAAAAGATACAGCAAGCCAGCCACAGCAGCGATGATCACAACGACTGCTATGGGATACAGCAACGGACCGAACCATGAAGCATTGGCCGATGATCCGTATTCCACGTCATCTTCTCTCCACTTCCGTTCGATTTCTTTATGAATGGTAAAATCGGGATTGGCGGTGATGCGGTCTGCGATTTGTTCCGGTGTTTCTGTGGCAGGAGCATCTTGTTCCGCCTTCGCCGAGGACATCATGAAAACACCCGCCATCAGCATCAATGCCAGAACGGGAGGGGTGAAGAGCTTCGCACCCCGAGCGGCAAGACGTTTGAAGGCGATTTCCAAGTCCCAGCCCTCAAGCTCCGTGCGGGTGTTGAGGTAACAGCCAAAGCAACTCGTGATGTAAGCCAGCTCGCTTACCATCGATGCGATAGCATAAGCGGCGGTGTTGATGACTCCGAAGCGAAATTCCTCCACCGGACTGAGTTCGTAGTTGGTGAGGTTTTCGAAAAACGCCCCGATGCCGCCGCTCTCCTCAGACCACGGCAGCCAACTTGCAGGCCCGAACCAAAAAACCATGAGAACCAAGCCGACGTAGAGACTTGTTTCGAGGAGCAAGCAGCCCTTGATGATCCAACTCGGCGTGGTTTGATGAAAAAGTTTGAGACGTTGCTGCGACGCATGATTTCCTTCTAAAATGCGCACGATTTGCATGATGCCGCGCCGCCGATGGAAGCGGGCAATCGTGAGATCAGCCCACGCCCGCCGCTTTAGCCAAGCAAAGAGCGCTTGCCGTGCTGCCTTGGAACTCGGCGCGATGCCGAAGAGTTGTCGGCTCAGGAAAAAAGCAGGCCGCACACTCATCATCGGCTTGAGCAACCACAGCGGCAGGAAGGCCCAGAAAGGTGCCACAAACAGCAGCGCTATCGCTAAGGCCCACGCAAGCCACGCCGTGGACATCCAAGCACGCAACAATGGCCCAGCATAACGCCGACCGAGCGCGAGTCCGAAATCCGCCGCTTCCCAAGGCAAACGTGGACGCAATTCGGCTTGTACGTGATCGAGATTCATAGCGCACTCCGCTTGCGACCGGAGAAGAGAAAATAGCTGGCCGTCAGCAGCCAGAGAGCGATTCCGAAGGTGTATTTCACCCATGGCGGGAAATCCAGCGGCGACCAAAAGCCCTCAATGAAGGCAGCCGCAGCCACCATTAATGCAGCACCGATGAGAATCGGGAAAGCGCGTTCCGCAGCGATTCCCAAGGCTTCACGCCGCGTTGCCGCTCCAGGGGCGATGATGGCCAGCCCCATGCGCAAGCCCGCCACCCCGCTGAGGATGATTCCTGTAAGCTCAAATGCCGCGTGGCCCGCCACAAAGGTCCAGAACGCCACAGGATCTGCCGAATGAGTCACGTAGCCCGCTGCCGCGCCAATGTAGGTGCCATTGAAGACCGTGATAAACAGTGAACCCACACCCAGAAGAAGTCCGCCAGCAAAAGTCCGGAAGCAAATGCCGACATTGTTCCAAATGTAATGGCCAAACATAGCAAAATTTTCCCCGAGGGAATCCCGCGCGCCAGCTATCGCATCTCGATTGCTATACATTTGATGAAGTTTTTGCATGCCATCGGGTCCAAGCGTGCTTTCAAACCAGCGCGGATCGCGATCGCCGAAAAACAGAAGTGCTAGGAAGGGAAACCAAAAGAGGAAATGGCACAAGGAGACGATTTTCCACTCGCTGCGGACAGCCCGAGGAAATGTTTCACCGAGGAAACGCAACAGCCCGGCCCGCATCGCGCCTTGTCCGCCATAGAGGTGTTGGCAACCACGAAGGCAAAGGTGATTCAGCCGCTCCACAGTCAAGGGCGAGAGGCATCTTTGCCGAGCTAGCGCGAGATCGGCGCATACTTGACGAAATAAGGCCGGCATTTCCGCCCATGGCGTGGCGGGCGGCGGCGGCATATACTTATTTACTTTCGGCTTGGTTTCCAGCGCAGAAAGCCAGTCGTCCAGTTTCTGCCATCGCGCTTCTGGGGATGCGATGGCAAGCGGATTTTGCAACCATTGCGCTATCGCCCGCACAGGCTTGACGGCAGAAGCGGAGCCTTGCAACAACGGTTTCGCGTGAGCGGCGATTTCCTCCTGCCGTGCCGTGGTCCAGCTGGTCAAGCGTGCCTCAAACTCCAAAATCGCTCGGGCTTCTTCAGGGTTCAAAGGAATGGGCGGAGCCTCGGCGGCGGGTGCTGCGCTGGGCACGGAATTTGGCAGTATTGGCCGCCGCTGGTCTCTGCCATCGATCTGATTGTTATGAACGACGAGTGTGCGAGCAGCCAAATCTCCCAGTCGCTGAAAACGTTTGGTGCTCAAGATCATCACCGTGCCCAGCGCATATCCGAAGGGCAAAAAATCCGCCGTCCGAATCAAATTTCGCAGCACGCTCTGCCCGATTGTCGGTGCCGCTCCCGTCTCCGAAACCACGCGCAGCCCCATGACCCGCTGCCCCGGTGTAGCTCCGCGTGCGCTCATTTCAAAGAACACATTATAGAACCACTCGATGAGGAAAAACGAAATCAGAAACATTCCCATAGCCGCATCCCCGAGGATAATCTCCGCAAGAGCTATGACATTCGATACGACAAAATAGATCCCCACTCGTATGGCAAAATCTATGGCAAATGCCAAGGCCCGCGGCACAGGGCCTGCGGGCAAGAGATGGATCGTCACTCCTTCTGCCAGTTCAATGTCTTGGCGGGTGTCGATGGTCGTCGGGCGACTTATCGGCATCAGAGAGGGAGTGGACATGCGGATCGATCAAGTTGCTTATGCCGTGACCACTTTTGTATCGGCGATCAGGTCGTGAATGCAACGGCGATCATCGCGGAAGATGAAGAGGATATTTACAAGGCCATAAATTCCTCCAATTCCTGGAACTGCTCCGATAAGGCCATTGACGATGTAACGCAAACCAATCAGTCGTCCTAGAGAAGCTTTGGAGCCATCGGTGCGCACGATTCGAATTTTCGCCCATTTTTTACCCAAGCTCTGTCCTTCCCGACCCAGAAGGCGGAGGTTGATCACGAGTAGTGCGATCATATAAATAATGCCAATCACAATACAAATCGCAGCGACCACGTTCATGCCGCCTCCCGTATTTTGCTCAGAGAATCCAACTGCCACACCCACCAAAATACCTGCTGGGATACATACCAGACCATTGAGCAATTGCGCCACAAATCTAGATCCCCGATCCGCAAGCGGTGCTTGTTGTCCTTGTTCATACATGGGAGCTGCGACCTGAGCAGAAGGCGGTGCGTAAGGATCAAGTTCCGGGCCTGGTTGTAGCGAATTGGGTGCAAATGGATCGTTGTTCATTGTTTCGTGGGATAGATGTTGCGACTCAAACGTAGGAAAAAATCGTTTTTTGTCCAACAGATTTTCCATTTCCTGTGCCGTAAATCAATCGAGATCTGCGATTTTGGAATATTGGCTTTCAGGCTGTCTCGGCAGACGGGCGATAGACGATAATGAACGGCATCATCCCTCGTTTGGTTTCTCGTCCCAACGGGCAAAATCGCGTGAGGCAGAGCCTTTTTTTTCGCGACGCTTCATCGGGGAGCTTGCTTGGTGATGTATCATCTTGGTATTGCTCACTCATCTTTCTCATTACGCCGCCAAGGCCTATGCCTACGATCCAGAGAACGCCATGAAATGGGTCCAGACCATCCCTCAGGGCCCCGACTGCACCAAGGTGCTGCAAAACATTTCAAAGCATGCCGAAAGACAGCGATGCTGCGAAATCCTTCGCCAGTGAATACGGAATTGAGAAATGATCTCAGGAAAATCAAAATTGGGCGAAATAGAGGCCAGACAGTTTACACACTAGCTGCTCACTGATCTCTATCTCCGTTTCAGTTTCTCAGTTGCCCCCCGCTCGCCCCCTTCCTTTCAGTGTTTCATAATCCCCGCTTAGCCGCGCATAAGCGGATTGACAGGCAAGGGCGTTTGTGGATGAGTCTGTTTGCCGTCAAATGATCTACCTTTCTAAGGTGCCACCTGGACATGAAATGACAAAACACCTAGCAATTTAAAAATTTCCACGTCCGCTCAATGATCCACTAACTCGTAAAAATGCTTCATCAGATCATCCAACAGAAAAGAAACGAATGGCTTCACTCCGATGACTGCACCGTCCGTGAATTGATTCTATACATCCGACAGAAAGGAAAATTGCGAGATGCACAAATCGAAGCGATTGAAACGTATTTATTCCTGAAAATTGAGGGACAAAACAAGCCACTGTGGCAACTTTTTTCAGAAGGTTTTTTTACCAAGCACACGGATCTTGCAAAAATCGACATCAATCAGCATGCGAGAGAATTTCTCAGTGAAAATAAAAATGCCTTGGCGTTATTTGATTTCGCGAGGCAGAAAAACGGTGGCACGACGTTTCTTCCTGAACTTGAGCGTAAAATCAAAGAAAGTCCCGATTCGCTTGATTACGATGCCATCATCAAAAGCATTTTTTATCAGGTAAATTATGCAGATTATCTCATGAGTTTGCCGATGGGAGCAGGCAAGACGTATCTCATGGCTGCCTTCCTTTACCTCGATCTTTACTTTGCGCAAAACGAGCCGGAAAACAGGGCTTTTGCTCATAACTTTCTCGTTCTCATCCCATCAGGATTAAAATCCTCGATC
This sequence comes from Verrucomicrobiaceae bacterium, assembly GCA_027487435.1. Taxonomy (GTDB): domain Bacteria; phylum Verrucomicrobiota; class Verrucomicrobiia; order Verrucomicrobiales; family Akkermansiaceae; genus UBA956. The sequence goes on from JAIYDP010000146.1 coordinate 6,928, forward strand.
GTTCCCAGCCTGAAAACCATTCAAAACTTTGATCCTTCTTGGGTTCTGGCGGAACCTTCCGCCAGCCACCTGAAAAAAATCCTCAAGTTTGACATTTTAGACGAGCAAAAGACGGCAAGAAAAAGCAATAAGGCGAGAAACCCCAATGCCCAGAAGGTAGCATCTTGTTTGCCAAACCCCTTCGGGCGTGTCTTCGTTGTCAATGCCGAGAAGGTCATCTTGGAGAGTTTCCAATTCAATTCACAGACGGTATTGGAATTAGAAGATGACGAGCAGGATACCAGCAACGACCTTAAACGGCTTTTTGGTCAAATCCCCCATTTATCCATCTTGATCGATGAAGTGCATCATGCCGCTACGGATGACATCAAGTTACGGCAAGCCGTGAATTACTGGAACAGCAAAGGAAACATCACAACAGTTCTCGGCTTTTCAGGAACGCCCTACTTACCAAGTGCCGAAAAAGTCGCTGCGGGAGATTACGAATTCAAGTTTTCCCAAATCACCAACACGGTCTATTACTATCCACTCCTCACGGCTGTAGAAAAATTCCTGAAAAAGCCCGATGTGATTACCTGCAAAAATCTCGACCGCTTTCAAATCATCAAGCAGGGCGTAGAACAATTCACTGAGGCATACGGCGCGAAAGTGTATAGCAACGGGACAATTCCCAAATTGGCGATTTATTGCAGCAATATTGAGGTACTTGAGCAGGAAGTGTATCCCTACATGGTGAGTGACCTGCAAATCAACCCTGAACAGATCTTGCGCTTTCACAAAGGAAACAAAGCCCATCCTCAGCCCGAGGGAAGCGAGTTAGAATTCCGCTCCCTGGATTTACCTATATCGCACAAGCGCTTCATCCTTCTCGTTCAGGTCGGCAAGGAAGGGTGGGACTGTCCTAGCCTGACAGGCGTCATCCTCTCCCAAAAAGGTGACAGCCCGCAAAACATGGTCTTGCAGACATCTTGCCGTTGTTTGCGTCAAGTCGATGGAGGTAGAGACGACACCGCCAAGATTTGGTTAAATCAAGAGAATGCCGATACGCTGAATAAGCAATTGAAGCTGGAGCAAAACACCAGCATCGATGAGCTAAACAAAGTCAAACGTGCCGGAAATCCCGAGACGGTGGAACGGCACTCACGCATGGAGTTCCTCCAGCTTCCCAAGGTCGATTTTTTTCAGATGAAAGTCACCTACCAAGCGGTGGAGGAGGAAGAAACAGAGAATACCTTGCCCAAGCTCCAGGATTTGCTCAGCAGTCTGGAAGACTACAAAGAAACGGCGATGATTACCACCAGTGCCATCGCCAATCTCGATACGGGTAAGATCGCCGTCATCAATGAATGGGGCATCAACTACGCCAACTTCAATCAATGGCTCTTCGATATGGCCCGAGGAAGTTTCTGCACCATTACCGAATACGAGTTACGTAAGTATCAGAATGAACTCCGAGAAATCTTCCATGCTGTCACCTATCAAAAACAAGAACAAAGATTTTTCAATGACTTGTATGATCTCTACGCCATCGAATCGCAAATCCGCCTAGCCTTCAGCATCAAGCGGGAGCTGCAAACCGATTCTGAAGTTATTCCCCAGCATGCGGAACTTTTGATCGCGGGGCGACTCTGTGCCGTCGAAAAAAATCCTCGTCTCTATCCAACAGCAGCGGATATGGGAATAATCCAAGAACTGGATCAAACAAACGCAACTGTTCAGGTAGATTTCACCGAGCTAGAAAAGGCGTATCAATCTCTGAAAAATCACATGGAATCGCAAGGCATGGGTCATTTCACGCCCTCCTACGAGAGCTTCAAGGCGGAAAAAGACTACTCCCTGCCTGTAAAATCGAAAAACCACACGTTCCATTACCTGCCCTATAATTTTGGCGGAAGCGGAAGTAGTAGCTTTGAGAGAGAAGCCTTTGAAAAAACCCTACAGCTCGCTGTCTTCCGTGAGAAAGAATTGGAAATTTACTACAACGGGGAACGTGGCCTAACGGAGTTTGTCATTCATTGCTTTGCGAAAAAAGGCAAGAACTGGAAAAACATCGGCAAATACACCACGGACTTTTTGATCGTGAAGCGCACGGACAAGCATGCCATTCACAAAGCACTGCTCATCGAAACCAAAGGAGCCATTTATGCGGAAGATAAAGTTTTCCAGCAAAAAAAACACTTTGTGGAAACCGAGTTCCTGCAACTCAATCAAGAAAAATTCGGCTATCAGAGATTTGACTTTCTCTACCTCGAAGACAGCAAAGACATTGCCGCGAACCTCAGCCAATTGCAGAACAAGATCAACCAGTTTTTTACCGATTAAGACATGCCACTCAAATACATTCCTTACTTCCCGACTACCGTCGAAGGACAAGCCGTTCTCGACAACATCACCCGCACGC
>JAIYDP010000316.1 GCA_027487435.1 Verrucomicrobiaceae bacterium
GGGCGGGCGCGGGGAGGGGAGGGGGTGGGGGGCGGGGGGGGGCTGGGGCGGGGGGGGGGGGGGGGGGGGGGGGGGGGGGGGGGGGGGGTTCTAAAATTTGACAGCGCGAAAGGGCGGAGGCGGAAGCGAAGGCGCGGAAAGAGGAGGAGGATCGGTTGCTTGCGGAGAGGGTGCGGATGGGCTGGTCTGTTATTTTTTAACTTAAGCAGTTGGCTGCGGAGAAGCGGGAGCGCGAGGCGGTTAAAAAGGCGGCTAAAAAAGAGCGTCAGCGATTTAGGGGCCTCCTCTGCGCCGCAGGCTTCGAGACGATGGCGACCATTTTAACAGAACGGCTCCAAACAGACGAGTTAAAGGCTGTCAGCGACGCGGCAGACGCCGCGCCGGACGAAGCGTTGAAACGTCAAATTTTTGAAAATCTTGTGGCGCGCGTGCGTTGCGAAATCGAGGCGGAGCGCTTGAAGGCAAGCGGCAGGCCAGTGGAGGTGGACGCGCGAACGGAGGGGGGGGGTGCCTTCTTGCGTTCGGCTTAACTAACAGATTAGATGACGTCATTTGGACGCCGACGGAGATGACGGTGCTAACAAAGGCTCTTGTTAAGTTTCCAGGGGGTACAGTCGCGCGCTGGGAGAAAGTCGCCGCATTCGTCGGTGGCGGCAAAACTGCGGACGATGTCTTAAAGAAAACCGAAGAGATCCGGAAACGAGGTTGCACACCTCGCGCACAGCGCTAACAGCCTTTTAGACAAGTCCAAGGGTGCGGGGACGGACCAAGCGGCGTACACTTTGTGGCACAAGGATCTCAAGTTTGACCCAAGGGTCGCCAAGACCGCCACATCTCAAAATGAGATCTTCTACGACCGAGAGGATCCGCAGGGCAAGGGGTCAACCCCCCCCCCCCCGCGGGAGCTGGACGACGGGTTGGCGTCACCTTTGGGTGGGGCGAAGTCGCCGCTGAGCCCCCCCCCCGAGGCGGCGCGAAGTTGGGCGGCGGAGGAGGTGAAGGCGCTGGAGGCGGCGCTTGCGAAATTCCCCCCCTCCCTCCCCCCCACCGAGCGTTGGCGTGCGATTGGGAAGGAGGTGGGGAGGGGGGCGAAAGAGTGTTTGGAAAAAGTCAAGGCCATCGCAGCCGCACAAAAAGCAGCCGCTGAGGGGGGGGGTGAGTCTTCGTCAGGACTGGAGGCCACCAGAGACGACATTGTGAGGGGGGGGGTCGATTTTGTTTACGTTTGTGGGGTGGGGTAGATTGAACACTTCGCGCAAAAAGCTCATAATTTTTGATTTACTCTTCAGCCCGCAGCCGAAAAGTGGACGGCGGAGGAGCAAAAGGCGCTGGAGGCGGCGCTGGCGAAGTACCCCCCCTCCCTCCCCCCCACCGAGCGTTGGCGTGCGATTGGGAAGGAGGTGGGGAGGGGGGCGAAAGAGTGCCTGGAGCGATTTAAATATGTTGCGGCCACGCTAAAAGCTAAAAAAACAGGCTAAAATTTTGGGAATAAAATTGTTTGCGCGAACACAATTTGATCTCTTTTTCCGCAGGGTATTTATCTTTTAGGGAGGGCAATTGAATGGAATGCCGAATCAAATATTTACACTTTTAGTACATACATCAGCGTCGCCCATGGCGCTAACCAACTAACAAAAAACGACAAAGCACACACCCGACATAAAACAAACAAAAAAAGACGCAAGACGAAGGCCTTCGCATTTACCGCAGCACCCCTCCGAGCGCCGCCGCGCGGTCGCGGGGAGTGGAGCCAGACCCCCCCCGTCGTGGTCGGGCCGACCCCATGGCGATGCCGCCGGACAAACTCCCAGCGCCCGTCCCAACGGCGCTGAACACCCCCCCCCCTCGGTCAACCAAAACGGCGGCGCCGGGTACGCGCTCGCGCTCGCCTGAGCGCGGACGGGAGGTGAGGCGCTTGACCTCCTGGCGCGGGGGGACGTCCTCTGCGCGGCGGCCGGAGAGTTTGCCCGAGGGGAGGAAGAATTCGCCTGGGGAGTTGAAGAAGGGGTGCCAATCCTGCGGCTGGTCCTGGGGGGGGGGTCTGGACAGGCCGATGCACATGAAGGGGGACGGGGAAGGGGAGGGTCCCCCCACGCCGGTCATTTGGTCGAACGTAACGGACGCTATTTTAATGGGTACTTTTGACGCGGATGACGGGAGCGAGGCGGGGTTGGCGGGTGCAGGGGAGGGGGCAAAATTGACAGCCCCTCCCAACCCAATGACGGCCTGTGCGCGGGCGTCGGTGTGGAAGAGCATGTCGACGCGCTCGCGCTCGTCTTGGGAGATGTCCTTGTTGTCAAGTTGCGTCAGGGAGGTGACGCGGAAGATAACGGTCGCGCGGTACATTTGCTTGCGCGACAGGGGGTTGTTGGCGAGGGTGAGGTCAAGAAGCGACGGGAGGGCGGCAATACGCTCGATGTCAGCGACGTCGGTGATGCGATTTGAAGCGAAGCGAGCGAGGGAGAGACGGTGGAGGGGGGGGAGGTGTTGGAGGGAGCGAACGCCGTTCTCTTCGACGGAAAGGGTGCGAAGTTGCGAAAGCGACGCGAGCGACGCGGGCTCGAAGCCGCGGAGCTTGTTGCGGTCGAGGTTGAGCTCGCGAAGGTTTGAAAAGCAATCAAGGCCTTCGACTTTAGAGATGTCATTGTCCTGCAGGTCGAGGACGCGGAGGGAGAGGAGGGGGAAGAGACGGAGGGGAGCCAAGGAGGTGAGGAGGTTGTTGGCGAGGTGGAGCGCCTCGAGGGCGGTGAGGGACTCCAAACCGACGGGCTCGCCGAGAGGGGGGGACGCCTTCGGGAGGAGAGAGGAGACGCGGTTGTGGCAGGCACGGAGGGAGATGAGGGAGGGGAGGCGCGACAAGGGGGAGAGGTCGGCAAGGAGGTTGTGGTCGACATTGATGGCGCGCAGCGCGGGGAAATTGGAAGAGGTGATGAGGTCAGCGAGGTCGCGCAAGCGAAGGGACGAGAGGTCGAGGTCGACGATGGCGTTGAAAGGACGCGATGCGGCGCGTTGCAGGAGGATGTCCTCGTTGAGGCGGCCGAGGAACATGTCGCTGGCGGCGCTGGCCTCCGACGGTTCTACGGGTGTGCCATCGAGTACTTTTAACTTGCGGAGGTGGAAGAGGGAGTAGAGGCGGTAGTCGGCCATGGCCGCAACGGGGTTGCCGCTGAGGTCGAGGATGATGAGCTTCGGAAGGTCCTTGAGGATGGGAATCTAAGGGGGGGGTTAGGAGTTGCATGGCGACGTTTCAAAACAACAAAAATACGCACCTCTCTGAGGTTTGAGACCTTGTTGTTGCCAAGGTACAGCTCGAGGAGGGATGAGAGGCACGAAAACATTGCGAGGGAGTCGATTTCGTTATCTTCGAGCGACAGCTGCCGCAGCGCCGTCAAGCCGTCGAGCGACGACGCGCGGGAGATACAATTTTTGCCAAGGTCGAGGCGGCGAAGGTGCTGCAAGTGGCCAATGCCGTCGATTTTCGTGACGCGGTTTTCCTCGAGGACAAGCTCCTCAAGGAGGGGGCACTTCTCGAGGCCTGTGATGGCGGTGATGTCGTTGTCGCTGAGGGACAGCGACCGCAGATTGACGAGGGCAGACAAGCCGTTAAGCTTTCGGATGTTGAGGTGGTCCAAAACAAGCTCTTCAACCCGACCCTCCCACCCGGACTCAGTCGTCCAGCTCTCGCTTTCGCCGCGCCGCCCGACGAGAGACCATCGCGCGCGCTTAAGGGAGAATGAGTTTCGTTTTATCATTTCCGACGTGATCGCAGCGCCTTCGCCTGCAGCTTCCGCACGCTCTGCGTCGGAGACAAGAGTGTCATCGAGGCGGACAAGGCGGGTCAACCGCCGCAGCATGACCGTGCGGTAATTTTTGGCGTCGGTGAGGGGGTTGTAGCGCGCGTCGAGGTCGGTCAGATTTGGCATCGCTTTGCGCATGAGGGCGATGTCTTCAGGGCGGTGCAGGCAGTTTGCAGCCACGCGAAAAGCCGAGATAACTGGTAAGCCGTTGAGCCCCTCCAATTTCTTTAAAATGTTGTGCGAAAGGTCAAGCTAGGAGGGGGGTTACGAAACAAAAACAAGGCGCGCGCACCTCTTCAAGTTTGGGAAGGTTTTCGATGGCGTCGCATCTCGCTAGCTCATTAAAAGCCAAATTTAGCACGCGAAGGCACTGAAGGGCGCCGAGAGGCTCTACCCTTTTGATTGCTCGCGAGATGGCGTTGAGGTTGATCACATGACTTGCCTCTCGCACATCTGCCAGGCGCATGGCCTCCCCAACATCAAGAACAGCCAAAGTCGAACGCTCGGGGACATGGGGGGGCAAAATAAGCGCGCTCTTGACTGCCGCCTCAGCGTCCAATTTCTGCACGCTTGGGGAAATCAGGGAGGCCTGAAAGCGCTGCAAACAGCGGACCATCGCACCCCCACCCCCGTCATCAGCGATAGAGCCATCAGGAGTGACCCCATTTGCTCTGTCGCGCTCCAGGACGTACTCGAACTCGACGAGATACTCTGGCAGTACGAGAAGAGGGTCGAACACGAACCACTGCTTCTGCTTGCCGTCCAAGCCTTTGGCGCGGAACACTGCATCTGTTTTCTTGTCATAATTTGCTGGGGTTTGGACAATGCCCCCATCACCCTTTTCAGATGCTGGGGATGCGATGTAAACCTGACGGACGTTAAGCCCCCCCCACGGCCAAGAACACATACTTTGGTAATCAAAATCGTGGCAGATGGGATTTCGGGGACTGTGGAGGGAATAGATGGAACTCCGGCCGCGGTGAGGGGGATGCCCTGATTGGAGAGAAAGCTGGACACACGGGGCAAGTCAGCGAGAGCGACACTATTGGAGAGACAGACGGGAGCAAAGCTGTCACCGCTGAGGGGAAAGCCCTCCTCTGCCGCGCGGAGAGTGTCGCCTTGGGATGGCTGCTCATCGCTGAAGAATAGGTACTCGAGACTCTTCTTGTACGACGTGTCATTTGGTTCAATGATCGATTCCAGGCGTTCATCGAAGCGGTTGCGCAAGAACCTATTGTGCAACCTCGTGACCCTCATGACGCGGATGTCTACGATTCCAAAAGGGGCGAAATCAGAAGAAAAGAACCTCGACGACACGAGGTCGGCGCAGGACGTGTACCACACGTCTGCTGGCTTGCCGTCTTCAAGCCGGATGTTGCCACCAGTTTCAAGTTCGACGAGAAGCCGCGAGATAGTGGCCTGAGAGAGCGTCATGAGCCTCTGGGACACAATGCCAAGCTGGGCGCGGATAGACGAGATCTGATGCGTCATTTTACATTGAAGGAGAAACATACGACAGCCTCCTGCGCAGTCAGAGCCTCGCGAAGCTTTGCTTTCTTCTGCGCTACCAGTGCAGTGAAGTCAGGGGACCGGGTGAGCGGAGTCTTTTCGTCCTCCTCGCGTTCTAACTCGCGCTCCTCCTTTACAACTTGTGCGATGAGGGCGTGCACGTTTGCGATTGCAAGTCCAGAGGCTTCGCGAGCTTTCCTGAGCAGCGTTGACGTATTCCGCTTGACTGTCTTTATGCGCATATTGTAGTACATCTTCTTCTTCATGTAAGTAGCCTCCGCTAGCTGCTTTGCCTCCTCTGATATTGACAAGGCGTCCAAAAACGTGAGCTGGCACTGTTAAACGGCGCAAAAACACAGGGACGAAAGTGGAGGGGGGGGGGGGAAAGGGCAAGGTCCCTGCACCTGCTGCAAGTGGAAGAGGACGTAAGTCGTATAGTTGCAAAGCTCGCACACGGGGTTTTCCCCAAACATCGGGTCAGCGAGCGAGAGACGGCGCAGGGACGTGAGCCGGACGAGATTGATGATATCCTTGAAGGACCACACTTGATTTGCCGCGATGTTGAGTTCCTCAAGGTTGGAATTGACGTCGAGGATGTTGCCGATGGAACGGATTGAGTTGCTTCCAATCCACAGCGATTTCAGATTCAATAACGTGCTGAGTCCGGTGAGAGAGTCGATCTCTTGTGTACATCAGACTTTGAGAATGCAAGGGAGACCGTTGTCCATCAACCAGAGGACCTCAAGGTTTGCCAGGTGGGAAATGTTTTCGATTCGCTTGATCTTGTTTGAATACCTGCGTATCAATCAGTACAACATCATGAGGATGAAAAGGATACAAATAGAGGCGCTTGAGTCGAAAGCAGTTGTCGAGGCCTCTGATGGCGGGGATATTTGTCTCACATATCCAAAGGCTCTCCAGCAACGGCAACTCAGACAACCCTTCCATCTCGGATATTGCCTGCTGTAGAATTCGGAGCTCCTTCAAATTTCGAAAAGCCTCGAGTCCTTGGATTTTCGGGTAGTTGAACATCACCATTTCAAGCATTCCTATCTTCTCCCCATCTCGTTGAATATCCTCTTCTCTAATGCCATTGGCTTCACACTACCGTGTCATGTTTCGCATTGTTTTCATACGATGTCCTTGATAGCTTCGGCCAATGCACGAACTTTCATTGCATGGCCACCAAACCGACTTTCGAAAACAAACTGAAAAATAGCCGGAAACATGAGTTGTTAAATTCTGAGCACATGTCATTTTTTTTTTGGAAACCCAGGAGCAATTCATCTCCAAATGTAGTAATTGGCCTATGATTAACGTTTGAGCAAGCAAGATTCGATGACAACTCCTTCCAGTGCACAATGAGTTGGCGACTCTCTCTCAGACGGTGCCCATTTGATTGAGTTTATCTACCTGCGCGCAAACTGTCCGATTGGCTTTCCAACGGCATTGGTACACATCTACCCATAGTAGTCTATTGCTCCGTCTCAGACTTCTGAACCCCCCGCCTGCGAGCAAAATCAACATCGCACGTACATCGTAAATCACAAGGAGCAAATTCATTACACAAATGCTGCCGCCCTTTGCCTAGGTCCAAGTGCGTTTGAAGCAGTTTTTGGTATCAGAAAATGATGTGAGGTGTTTTTTGTCCTTTCACTCAAAATCTCTGCTCAACAAGGAAACACAAACACTTGAAGACATAACGGCCTCGAGTTTCTTCACCCAGGCTCTTATTTCAAGTCAGGATGAAACCTTTCAGAAAACAGAGGGCTGGAAAGAGTTAAGCTAAAGACCAGCTCAGCTCAATTTGATTTTGCGATGCACAAAGCCCGAACTCACTACAGGAACAGAATCCCCACCAAGCTTCGCAATTCGAGCCTCATATTTTGACGCGGGAGTCTGAGCAACATTCAATTTGCACACTTTGGGAGGACCGCAAGGGCCTGGTGCTGCCAGCGACAACCTTTTGACGCCACTTATCTGCTGCTGTACGTTCAACTCCGGTTGGGGGACTTGAGAAGCTGCACTACGTTCTGTGCTCAACCCGAAGCCCTGAGAGTTATTTTCAACGACTAAACCAGAAATAGCAGCATGATGCAAGATGTGACCCGTTTTCCTCGATCTTTGTGGCAAGGAAACAGCCTTCGCAGCCAACAAACGGTCCTGTTGCTCTGCTGTCAACATTTTCTTGGTGCCCCAGTTTAAAGATTGTTGTTTTTAGGATTATTGAGCAGTAGTCCACGAAGGAAAGAGGTTGCAGAAGCACGGAGAAAATTTCCGCATGTAGCATCTTGGCTGCTCACGCTCCGTTGTCTTTTGTGCAGACATCGCATTTGAGAATACACCCCGCACGATTCACTGTCACCCGCCCCCGCTCGAGTTCCCTTCTGCTCGATACCCCGTTAGGGCCCGGTCAGCATGACCGTCGTCGATGAGGTGGACAGATCAAAGCCAGCCCATCGTCATTGCAGTCCGAGCAGAGGCTGACGCACAGGCTGCAGCCTCGCTGCGTGTTGGCTGCTCTGTCAACCCCGAAGCGGACATATTTCTATTTTTGCATCAACTTCGATTTGTTTTGGCATGGACGCTGCCCCTCCCCGCCCTCTCCGCCTCTCCCATCCCTCTGAGTCGAGCCTGATGGTTGACGCCCTCTCTCTGCCCTCATCCCCTTCTCTTGCGATGAACTTGACCTCACCTTCTGCAAACAGAGCAGACACTGACTGCATCTTTAATGGGGCCAGGTTTTGTAGAAACAAGAAGGTCAAGTGGGACGCTCCAGGCTCTCTAACGGCCCCTGTGTCCCGGACAGTAGCCCTTTCAGTCCTACCATCATCGTGCAGGACGATTGAGCGATTGGGATGGGGCTTTAGGACCATCTGCCATGTCGACCGCGTGCCTCACTTCCATCGCTTTTGCAGAAATCCTCCATTCCTCCATTACTACCCAAGTTAGTTACTTGTAATGGAGGAATGGGTGTTTTGTAAAGGATAACAGAATTTAGGATTTATTTTAGATATTTATCTTCGAAGACCTTCCAACCCGAAAAAGAATGCAGTCCGTGTACGACTACACCAGGCAGAAGGTGCTCAAGTTTCTTGTTCCTCGACTGCAGGCATTACTCGGGACGTACTTTGAGGGGATTGATGAGAACTCTACAACCGTTCAAGTGTCCAAAGGCGTGCTCCTTCTTGAGAATATATCCTTCAAGCGACATGCTTTTGCAGAGATGAAGATCCCGATTGAAATTGCGTCAGGTATCACTCAGAAATTAATCAACCTGACAATGCACCGCAGGCTCGGTCAGGAAACTTCAAGTCTCTGCGAACTTCGCACAACTTCGGAATCACGAGCCTGTCACGGTGACGTTGGAAGGCGTTCGCATTCGCCTCAGGCCACTCTCTCAGAGCTGCACTGGCGACTCTGACGCGTTTGAAGACGAGCGTCTTGCTGCTTTGCAAAGCGCCGACCTTGCGGACGCTGCCAAGGCGCGGCAGGACACGAAGAACAAGTCTGGTCTGTGATGGATGGCTCGGCGTTGCTGATGCTCCAAGTGATCAAATCGTACGTCGTCAGCATGAAGCACAACCTTCAGCTGCTCATGTCTGATGTCATCGTCGCGTTTGAAGACAATCGGCGACTGTCCGTGGTGCGCTGCATCCGTGACGAGAACTCTAACGTGTAGGAATCAAATTATTCGTTTGCATTCTGCGTCAACAGCGTCCGCGCAGTCACCGTAGGCAAGGACTGGCTTTCCCAGGACACCGACACAACGAACTATTGGCTCACCAGAAAAGTGCCCTCATTCCTATCAATTTGACCCCTCCTCTCCGCTCAGCTCATCAACGTCGCATCGCTGTCGCTCTTCCTCTCTCCCACCTCCATTCCAAAGTTCGAAGCCATGACCGTCGACTCCTTCGTCAACTCTCTCCGAAGCTCCGCTATCGTCTCCAACCTCACAGCGGCGATTCGGGTGCACCCCCCTCCCCTTTCTTGTCCTGCCTAACTTGTCTCCAGTTGGTCCTCAACGACAGCGTCACCGCCTCCCTCCCCACGTACTCGCTCTCCGTCGACATCCCCGTTGTCACCCACGCCCTCGTCCATTCGAACATTCTAGCCATCAACGCATTTCTCAGCGACATTTCTAATTATAGAGCGCACATCTACGACTGGTATGATCGACCCTCCATCCCGCCCATCAACGCCCCTCTCTCCTGGTTCCGCTACGCCGTCAATGCAATCGTCCGCACAATTCGAACTCGTCGCCACGTCTCCGCGCACTTTATGACCTACTTCCGAGTACTCTTAACTGCGTTGAAGAACCAAACAGACGAGAATCCGGAGCTAGAGAAATTTGAATTGACAATGCCCCTCGCCCTAACCGCAGCTGCGCGAGAGCGCGCGCGCCGTGTCCTTGCGCGCGAGCGCAGCGACTCTTCAGAATCGTCTGGGTTGTCCTCATGGATCTCCTCTCTGATGGGGCCTCCGCCGGTAGGAGGGGCGGATGCGGAAGTTGACGATGGCGGGGGAGTGCCCCCCCTCTCAGCCGCGCCTACTTCGATTGTCGTGGCGCTGACAATTGGGAAGTGGGAGTTTGTTTGCGCCGAGGACGTCGCGTCGGATTCTTCACAGCCCGCGCCGTGGCAGCTCCGCGTGTCGCCCATCCCTTCGCTTCGCTTCTCGTTGACCTCTACTGTCATCGAGTTTGAGGGCACCCCTCAAAGGAATTCCCTCTCCCTTTCTGCCGCCGCTGCGACGCTGTCAGACCTCTCCTGTCCCTACCCCCCCCTTGCAGATTTCATCTCCGCTGCGAAGTCAACAGACTCCAAGCAGGCGCTCAGAGGGGGAGATGCGAGCGACCCTTCGCTCGCTCCTCCCCCTCTTCGCGTCTGCTTCGAGTCATTTCCAGACCGCGCACCAATCCTCCGCGCAACCCTCCGCGCACCGCGCTGCGTCTACACCCGCGACCGCTTCGACGCGTTCCTTGCGCTTTTTTCGCTCCCCCCCCCCTTGCACGTCACACGCGACGGCGCAAGCGCTGCGCTGTGGAGGGACCGCCTACGGTATCGGGAAGCCATACGATTCGATATTGTTGTCAGCAACGTGGATCTTGTGGTGCCCTTTGACTCTATGTCCGAATCGGCGCCAGGCTCCTTGGCGAAATTGCCTTTTTTAACGCTCAAGAGCGCCGACGGAGGGGTGGGGGATTCTCGAGCGTTTTACGACACTCTCCTCGCTAACGTGGTCGTCGAGTCGGCCACCCCCTACTGTAAATTCGAAGAAAGTGGCGCATTCGCCAACGTTCTCATGACACCTCTAACTCTTAAATACGAGATGGCGTTCAGCCAATTACCTCGGGGTCAACAGACTGGCGCGATTTTTGCTGCGGAGATTGACAGGCTTTCGATGGCGGCATCTGCAACACAACTTAACAACTTGTTAGCAACGTATGAGGGGGCGCTAAAGTCAAAGCGGCATCAAGAAGCGGCTGCGACCTTTCGGGCACCAGGAGCAGAGACTGCTGACTTCGTCTCAACTTTTGTCGTCCTCGAATTCTCCGCTGCTTTCAAATCAGAGGGGGGGGGTGTTGCACAGCTTGATGGTGCTGCGGTCGAACTCGTCGCCCGCAGCGATGCCAGTGCAACTGCGACGGATTATTCTCTAAAGTCTCTATCTGTTACCTTCGCTCCAGCTGCGGCTAAAGACTCCCCCCCCCTCGACATCGTCCGCGCGACCGCTGCCGACGCAACTGCGCGCGCGCATGTCCTCCTCCCGCGCGCAGAGGGGGCGAGCCGCGTCGTTCGCGTTGCTCTTAGCTCGCTTCGATTCGACGCGTATTCCGTTTTTGTGGCAGCCATGACGTCTTTCCTCAGTGCCGCAACAGACGGTCGCTTCGCGAGCGAGGGGGGTGGGGGTCTCAACGTTGCGCCGCTAGACGCCAGCGTCTACTTTGACGCACAAGAAGGGGGGGTACGAACACCCTTTGATGCCTCTTTCAAACTAGATGCGCTCACCGTCCACTTGTACCCCCTCCATCAAACATCCTGCGTGTGCGAAGCGTCGCTGATTGATTCTGATGTGTTGTGGCGGTCTGACGGCGCCAGTGATGACTTCCGCCTGACTTTCGCCAGCCTCAACCTTCGAGATGCTCGCCCGGAAGAGGAGGGGGGGGGTCTTGCTCGCTTGACGACCGCGCCGACTGAGACCTCACTTCGCGTGACCTTTCTGCGCGGCGGGGGAGGGTCTAGTGGGCGGGAAGTGGATGACCTGACGGTCGATTTGAAGAGTTACATCATCCATTGGGACGGCCCATTCGTCCAGTCCCTTCAGGACATCGTTGCAAGTTTGAAAGCGTCTGTGAGCGATGATGTCCTCTCAACGTCAACAGCAGCAATTTCATCCGCTTGGGAGAGGGAAATGCAGCGCGAGCGCGCTTTTCGCGCCAAATTTCGTTTTGACAAGCCTATTTTCGTTTTTCGCTCGCCCTTGCGCGAAACGGTAAGGGCCGACCTCGGGTCTATTTTTGTTTCATATGATGGGGACCTTGCCATCAGCGTCCGCTCATCAAATCTAACGGACGGGTGCGGTGGGCTTATCATCGAGACGATTGATTTTGATGCTAGCCAGAAGGGGGGGGGTGGCATTGTTGACGTGGATGTCCACGACGTCAAAGCGCGTCTCTATGCGCAAGATGTTGCGCTCCTCTCTCGAGTTTTTAACTGGAATGTCGAATCGATTCAGAGCGGCGACGATGATGGCGAACAGCTGCCCGCAATCGCAAGAGGGGGGGTCAAATCTTTGTCCCGCACAGTTTTGCTTCGGCGAGCAGTTATCTATTTCTGGAATGACGGCGAGGTGCTGTGTGAGTTCAAATTACGTGATGTGTCTGTTCAATCCATCATCAGCGACAATGACGTGCTGTCGACCTCGACAAAGTTAACAGAGATAACTGTTAACTTTGTGGAAGTGGCCAGCGCGTCATTAGGTTTGATCGTTTCGTCTGACTCCCAAAGCGCCAAGAGTCTTTTAAACATTTCTTTATCTCAAGGACACGGCAGCAGCGACGCACTCGCCGCGTCTCTCACTTCGCTTCGCGTCGTCTTGATTCCGCCGTTTTTGAGCGCCGCTCTCTCTGCGCTGACGGCCATTGCCAGCGCCGCTTCAGGGTTCGCAACCCCCCCCCTGCGCTCGAAGTCATCTCCCCCTTCCCGTCCCATGAGCGCGCACATTATTTTTGAACACACGCGCTTCATTTTTGTCGCGGCGGTCGCCAAGCGCGAGATTGACGTTGCGTTTCGAATGCTAATTCGGGCATTTATTTCAAATGGCGCACTCGACGTTGCTCAAGTCGCCCTGAAGCACGCGTCTGTTAATTTTGACTCGCATGACCATTCTCTATCCCGCCCGTTCGTTAAAGACGTTAGCGCCGCGCTTGAGGTCAGCGCCGCAACGTCCCAACTCTTCGCCCTCGCGTCCAGCGGAAGTCCCAAGAGCACTCCAACCTCCGCTCGCTCGAAGTCGATTCGCGCATCAACTCGATTTCGGAGGGTGATGTGCGTCCTTTCAGAATTCCGCGCGTACATTTCATTTGACGACGTTGCACTAGTTCACGAAATTGTGTCGGGTTTTAGAGCACACCTCTTCAAAGATAGTTCGGTTAGAAGTGGGAGCAATGAGGATGGAGGGGGGGGCAATGTCGTGGCGGACGCAGCATTGTTGACGACTATCTTTTTAATGGAGTGTCGCGATTTCTCGTTGTTGGTCATTAACGATGTCTACGGCTCCGCTCTCATTCCTTTTGTCGAATTGTCTTTAGACGCGCTATGCATTGATGCAGCGATCGACCCGACCCTTCTCTACCTCACAGCCTCAGCATTTCCCGCCATTTCTATTTTTAGTATTGGGCGCGTAAGCTGGGAGCCGCTGGTAGAACGAACGAGGGTTACCTTTGCAGCGCGCTCCCGCGCTGGAGATGACGTCGCTGTTACGTTTTCTGTTAGGGACGCCATGGTTGTCAACTTGACAGACCATTGCGTGGCTACAATTTCTGTGAACTTAGCTGCGCTAACAAACGCAAGCAAGGCCCAAGGCGCAGCGTCAAATCCCGCGCGAAGCGCCATCTTTTTTCCTCTCCAGGTTCAAAATCTAACCGGCCGAGATTTGTTTGCGCGCGCTGGCGACGGGGAGGCGATTCAAATTCAAAACGGCGCGAGGGTTGCGGTTGTCTCGAATAACAAAGCTGCTTCCCGAAAGGGACGATTTAGTTTGCCGCGGGAGCTGTTTGTCGGACTGAGCTTGGCCGCACTGCAGAAGCGGGAGGATGGGGGGGGCGCTGGGTTTGTGGTGGATTTAGAACGGAACGAGCCTTTCTCCGTATCATTGGGGCAGTCGCGAAGCGTCGTAGTTTGCAGTCGCGTTATGAACGACGCTAAAGTGATTGACGTCCTGTCGCCCGTGCAGTTGCGCAATGCGACAAATTCCGTCGCCAGGGTTTCCGTTTCGAGAGAAGGGTGTCCCCCCCATGAGTTGGAGGTTCCTGGAGGAGGGGCTGTCATTCACGCCCCGATTTTGGACCCATCACATGGCGAAATGACGATCGAAGTATCCGAGGGGGGTGCGATGGGGCCAAATTTGAAGCTTAAAGACTTCACGTTGCAGCGCCTCTCTAATCCTTCGCACACAGCGTTTTGTTTCGCTCACGTCGCCCCGTCCCGCTTGTTTGCGAGAGAAGTAACTCTAGCCCCCCCCGTCTCGTTTTTCAACGCAACTCCTGTTGAAGTTGAATTTGAATTTGTAGCACCCAATGCGCGGTGGGTGGGTCGTGCGGCTTCGAAGACATCCTCTAGTTCCCTTCGATTCGACCGAGGCGCCCCGATTTTAGTCGCGATGCGCCTTCCTGATGGTTCTGCGGCGCGCATGTCCGTTCAGCCCTTCCTCCCCACAGTTTGTTCGCTTCGATTCGGAGCGATGGAGCTTGCCTTCAGCTCAATCGCTCAGCGCGACGGCTCGCTTGAAGTAGCATTATGCGCGCCGCTCGTTCTGGTTTCAAGGGTTGGCATCGAGCTGCTGGTTCGCACGTCCGGCCATGTCTTAAAGGTTGTGGGGTCCAGCATTGACCCGCCCATTGGCAACGCGCAAAAACCTCTCTCATGGCGCGCGCTGGTTCTTCTTCCAACCGTTTCTGACATCAGCCTCAGCGCTGATGGGGGCGCAACTTTTTCTCAGGCCGTGCCCCTCCTAAGCCGCGGTACAGCTGATGTTGATGTCGCGCGGAGCGAATCGAAATGCGCCACTCTGGCGGTTCGTGCGAAGCGCCATGCGTTTGCGGCCTACAAATGGATTGAAGCAGAAATCATCCCAAGGTTCGTCCTTCTGAACTTGACAGAATTGGAGCTAATTTTCGCTCCCTCCCGCACGCGCGAGCCCGTCAGCGTCCCTCCTGCGGCAGCGGTACCGTTTTTCCCTAGCAGGGGGGGTGACGAGTTCAAGTTTAAGTTCAAGGACAAGGGCCGCGTGTGGTTGTGGAGCGGTGACATCACATTTGATTTTTCTGGAGAGTCCCACATCCTCCTTCCAAGAGACGTCCCGTCTTCTGGCGCAGATGTCATTTCAATTGATGTCTCTCATCGTGAGGGTGCGCGTGTTCTCTCCATTGGCCGCTCCAAGCGCCCACCGTTTTTGTTTGTCAACACCCTCGCAACCCCTGTCGCGCTGTCGCAGTCAAAGCGTGCGCCCGTCTTTGTCCCATCTGGAACGTCGCAACCATTCGCATGGACCCATCCACTTGAAGCACGACGTATTTTCGTCTCTCTCCAAGACACGCACGACGTTCTGTCTACTGATGTCGAAGCGGCACATCTTGATGTCACATGGTCTCATGTGGAGTCCCTTGAACCCCCTCATGTTGAGCTGTCCTCTACGTTTGATGGCCCTACCCGCGTCGTGACTCTCCGTCTAGTTGGTGATGACTCTGCTACCCGCATTGACACTTCCTTTGATACCCCGACCCTTCGCATTATCGCACGTGTCGAGCGGCTTCATGTAGCCCTTGTTGATGCCACTCCTGCTGATGTGGCTGCGATCACCCTCACCGGCGCTGAATTCGAATTTTCAGATTCTCCCTCTCGAAAATCGCTGTGCACGACTGTTTGCGATGCTCAAGTTGATGACCTCCGCGTTGATGCCACCGTTGAGGTTCCTCTCCGCGCGGCGATGGAAGCGCCTTCACTGTCTCGCCGCGACGCTCTGCGCGCGTACGTTGAGATTGCGACCTCCTGTGAAGGCGCAAACTTCGTAGATGTGAGGCGTCTCAGCGCAACTCTTCGACCGCTGGAGCTTTTCATCACGCCTCCATTTGTGATTGCGCTGATGCGGTGGGCTCGTGCAGCCACAAAGCGATTTCCTGTCGCTGCCGCTGATTCGTCCGCAGCGCCACCTTTGCGGCTCGCAGACGTCGACATCGCGCACGTTGACGTTATACTCTCGTTTTCAAACGCACATCAAGTCGAAGAACCACTAACTCCGCGGGAGCAAGCCTTCATCGAAACTATGATGGCAGTTCCCGCTGTAGAAGGCGCTGCGCTGCGGTTGTTTCCTGACATCCGCATCACTTCTGTTATGATGTCGCGGGATGGCGTTGTGAGCGCTGCGACGGCGGCGGTGAGGGCAGCCATTGGGCGACAGACGCTTGCACTTGTGGCATCACTTACGATGCTGGGAAACCCCAAGGCCTTGGCCAAGAATGTCAAGGAAGGAGTGAGAAAGTTGGCTGAGAATACTAAAGAGGGGCAGAGCAGGGGGACCATTGGCATGCTGGGGGGCGCGGTAAAAGGCACAGGTATGCTATTATCGTCAAGCGTGTCAGGTGTAGCACAGAGCGCATCCTTGATTTCGAACTCTCTGTCACATCAACTTGACAAGCTTGGGGAGCCGGAGGCCCCATCAAGGTCACGTGACCGATCAGAGAGCGTCTTTGATGGCGTCATCAACGGCTTTAGGTCACTCTCAACGGGTGTCGTCTCTGGGGTCGCTGGCCTCATCGTTGAGCCTGCTAAGGGTGCGCAATCGGGCGGGGTTGAGGGTTTTTTCGGGGGTTTAGGGAGGGGAGTTATTGGAGCTGTCACACGGCCTGTCAGCGGCGCGTTGCAATTTGTCTCTTCGACTTCAGAAGGCCTCTCCAAGTCGTTTCAAGTTTCAAAAATAGACTCCCCCATGCGATATCGTCGTCCGCGCGTGTTTGCAAAGGACCGACCCCTTCCCTTCGCGCTAGAAGCGGCTGATAACCCCCCTCTCCCTGTTTGCTTCTTCACTCCAACTGGGGCATTGAAGATGGGGCCCTCGTCTGTTGTTTTTGAGGGTCCTGAAGTTGCTTGGGCCATGGAATGGGGAAGCATTGTCGACGTTGAGGTCGATGGGGCCGCCGCGCTCTTCCACCGCGCCGATGTGGCAGTACCCTTCCGCGCAGTTTTTGCGACGAGCGCCGCGGATGCAGCGGACATCCGAAGCGAAGCAGTGCGTTTTTTGTCCGCTTATCGACGGCGGCCTGGGCCTGCCAAAGTTCAACGGCGCGACAGTGAGGAGGCAACTCATCGGAAGAATTGAATGCACTTCAAGTGTTTCTGTCACGATTACGAGGTGCTCCCCCACCACTTGTGTCGTCACTCCATCCGGCTCTTCTTGTGCTTCAATAGATCCCTGGATTGAGCTTTCAAGATTTTCGACTCCGTCCTCCGGCTCGACAGTCGAATAAGGACGCAACGGAGGAACTGGACCACCAAATTATTCAGTATTGATTTTGATTTGCTTCGCATGATGGCATGCAGTGCTCTCATTGAGCTCGACGGCGTGGCCGTCGATGAGCTGCAGCAGGAGTTGCGAACGGAAGAGAAATATTCACAAGACTACTCTTTTTAGAAGCGCCTCTGACAGAAGCTACCCCCACCCGATCGTACACTTGTTTGCTTTCGAATGGCCCGTGCAGTTTTTGAATTATGGGGATCTACTGTACGGCGCTATGGCGTGCATTGTCTTGCGTCGGATCATTGAAAGCTCATGATGCGGTGCTGTTGGAAGCAATTGGATTCAATATTGCGATCCTATTTGAGCGCCATGTTCTGGGAGAGAAAGGGACTTTAGAGAGTTGCCAAATTGCCAGACGGAAGGGACGAGATGAGGTCATTTGAAGCTTTTGTTGGAGGCCACTTGGTTCGATCCTCGTCCGCCCCATGTTTTCGATGCTGATGCAGAATTATGATGTCTTTGAGGGTCGCGCATCGTTCGAAGCCATCCCTTTTTGTCTTAGAAATTGCCATGTAGACACAACATGTTTGCGAAAAATTGAAGATGCAGCCTCGGGCCTCCGTGTCTCTTCATTTAAAAGGAACGTACTGTTGAATCGAATTTGGAACCAAAACTAAGACAACAAAGAAGTAGAAGGCAAGGCGCAGTTGGGGAGTCAAGAGGCGTTAATGTTGCCGAGCGTCAACGAGAGAAAACGAGTGATAAGTGGATGTGATTAGCTGCAGCCATGGAAGGAAGATTGTGGGCAACGTTGTGAAAGGTGTCCACGTCGAGATCGTCATGGAAACGGCGCCGCTGAGGCCAGCCAAACGGAATGCACACAGAACGCGCTGATGACCACCGTGACGGCCATGTGGGGAGATAATGCAGGCTTAAGACACACGGAGGTGTGCAAGCGATCGTCGCTGCGCTCAGCAAGGCGGCTGTGACCCTCTACCTCAAAACAGGAGGGCCGAAAGGTGAGAATGATGTTTATTCACATACCAATGTCTACACGGCGCTCGCGTTACAAACTTTCTGAAAACGTTCTCACGGGTGAAATGGGGAAGTGGGGGGACTTGTTGGATTTGTTTGGGAACGCGTTGTGCTTGAGGAGGTAATGTAGTACTGATGTAGTCATTAGTACAAGCTTTGGATTTCCGCATTGACCACTCAAGGTCATTAAGAGGAGGAGGGCCGCGCCCGCGGCGGATGACTGAGGATGGCGAGAGGGTGTCGTTGAGGGAGGTTTGTGGTTGCAGACTGTGTTCCGGTGGGGAAGTGGATATTTGGCGTCGCAGGATATGGCATTGTCTGTACTGGTAAAATAACGACTTAAAACCGAATACAAAGGACTCTAGAGAAAGGGGACTATCTCTTCGCAACACTACCCCTCTCTAATTTAGCGCGAAGGCTAGGATGAAGCACTAGGTAAGGAGGACAGAGACATTTGGCGTAAAGGTAACCATTCATTGAACGAACAGTCATAGCCCAACCATGCAACCTCAAATTCCACAGCTGACTGCTTGTTAGCAGACTTGGTGAAACGATGACGGAGAATCCGGTCAA
>JAIYDP010000433.1 GCA_027487435.1 Verrucomicrobiaceae bacterium
CACCTAAGAACGAGCTAACATCACACCCTATAAAAAAAACTTATGCCACGCACATAAAAAACTTGAACAACTACATGCCAGCGTAATCAGTGGTTATAACTGCGGATTCTAGGTTAAAAACGTCATGATATGGTGCATGAATGCTTCCCAAGATGCATCACCCCCTCAAATGCCTCATCGCCCATAGCACCCCTCCTGCCGCCTTCGCGTCTCTTTTCGTCGCCCGCTCACCATCGTTTCTCTTCGCGGAAAAACGTTCTCGCGCCGATGGAAAGACTTCATTCACATCACTTTCACGCCCCAGTTCTGCCGACCAGTTCTTCGCCGCCACATACTCCGACATTCCCTACTCCCGTGCCCCAAGTAACTCCTTCTTCACGTCCCCGACAACTCCCTCCGAATAAATCGGTGCTATCCATCTCGCTCTACGCATACCCAGATTTTACGCAAATCCTGAAAAGGTACAGTCACTTCTTATGCTGACCCCAAAGATTCATCACGACACCTGACACAAGAGATGACTATTCATCAAAATAAGCATCAGCGGCGTATTCATAACAATCTAATTTCTCTTTGTCTGCACCATTTACTAGTAAATAATCATATATTTCTTTGTGATTTGCAATAGCAGCACAATGCAGAGGCGTAAACAAAAATTCACCCTGAGCATCAATTTGAGCTCCATTTTCAAGCAAATAGCGCACTTCGTTCAAGACCCCTCTCGAAGCTGCGACGTGCAGAAGCGTGTCTCCGCGCGATGATTTTGCCAACGCACAGCCATCAGGAATGTTATCACAAATAATTTGATAACCTGTTCGCCCAATTTCAATCAATTCAGTTAGATCAATCATCGAATCATATCCGTTTTTTACACTTGCAACCGGCTATTCTGACATCATCTCTTGCATTTCTAATATACGATTGCGTCTCTGCTATAGCATTAGGATGATCATATTTACTTGGTTGTGGGGCATACCGCATTCATTTTCTCTAGTAATTCTGAGTTTCTCTAGGTCGATAGCGAGGCTTTACCTTTGTCAATATCTCCTATAAGAAGATTAGTCTGATTTTGACGTCGCTTCATGACTGAAATCAGTCCTTGGAAAAGAGTTTTTTTGGTTTTGCATAACTTTGCTTGAGATCGATTTTCACCTACTGCTTGCATATTTTTTCTTGAGAGATTCATGGCAGGGTCATGAGACAGATTCAATCATGTAGTTCAGTAAATATTTGCCATCCAATCCTTCCATCCAATCAACGAAAACATGAAAATTCAATTAAGATCCATCATCTAACACTAGAAATGCGTACTTTCTAGGACCACATTCATAGCAAACGATCTGGAAATTTTTCGGCATCACGCAGCGAACCTCATGACTCAGCAATCCCTGGCTTCAGCGAGTAAAGTACTGACATTCGCACGGCGATGCCATTTTCGACCTGTTGATTGATCAGCGATAAGGGGTAATCCATCACGCCATCGCAGAGTTCCACGCCACGATTGACTGGGCCGGGATGCATGATGTGCAGACCCGCAGCAGAGATGCTTTTCAGGCGTTCTTCCGTGATGCCATAAACGTGATGGTATTCGCGTAAGCTCGGAAAGTATTGCACATCTTGGCGCTCCATTTGCACCCGCAAAAGATACAGTGTGCAGGGATCCCATTTCATGGCCGTAGCATAGTCAGTAAATCGCTGTACGCCCTGTGGAACATGCTGCGGCAGCAAGGAACCAGGGGCTAACCAGCCAACGCTCGCGCCAAGGCGGAGGAAGCATTCCGTGGTAGAGCGCGCCACCCGACTGTGCAAAATATCGCCGATAATCAGAATTTTTTTCCCTTGGAGTTCGGGATAAATCTCCCGCAGCGTGAAAGCGTCGAGAAGCCCCTGCGTGGGGTGGGCGTGTGCGCCATCTCCGGCATTGATGACGCTTGCGTGGGTCATTTTCGCTATTGCAGCTGGCTGGCCAGAACGCGCGTGACGCACGATGATGTAGTCGGTGCGCATCGCTTGTAAGGTCTCGATAGTTTCTCTCACCGATTCACCCTTGGTGACCGACGATGACGGCACGTCGAAGTTGGTCACATCGGCTGACAAACGCTTTGCCGCCACCTCAAAGGACGAATGCGTGCGTGTGGATGGTTCATAAAACAACATCAACACCGATTTGCCCTTGAGAGTCGGCACTTTTTTTACCGATCGAGTAAAAATGTCCTTAAACGGGGTCGCTTGATCGAGGATCAAATGAATGTCTTCGGTGCTTAAGGAATGGATGTCGAGTAGATCCTTACTGAGCATGAGGTGATTTTAGGGTGATGAGAATGCAAAAACAGAGATTGACGAGAATGACACCGCAGACAATGGCCGCATGATGGCGAGCGCGTGGTTTGCAGAAATAAATGATCGCACTCAAAATGAGCAGTATGCCTCCACCTACGGATGGTGCATACCATTGCTTTGGCGCTCCTAGTTGCCAATAGAGCTTTGTGAGGATGGGTGTCGCAACGGTTGCCAAATACAACATCGCCACCAAAAACGGATGCAGTGCCATACCGCGGATGTGCGCAACGGGTGGGCGTGTTTGCATCAGATCACGTTGACGCATGCGCATGATTTCCTGCTCGCTGTGCTTTTGTGCCGGCAAGGCAGAAGAAGGCTGAGCTACTTGCTCGTTGGGCCAGGTTTGATTGACCGCTTCTTGCGGACGCAAGCCCTCGAATGCGTGAGGCGTTCCATGGGGCTCGGCGCGTTTCCGTATGGGCTTTTTCCTCGCGTAGGTTGGTGCAGGAAATGGCTGATTTTGCTGAGCAGGTGCAAGAGTTGTAGGGATCGCTGCTGGTCGGGGAGTTGCTGCAACTTGAGGTGTTGCAGGGGGGCATGCAGCCAATTCTTTCTCACGAAGAGCGGCTATCTCTTCCGGCGTTTTTTTCCTTGTCGGAATGCTACTCATGCTTTCGACCGAAGCTCAACCTTGTCTTCTCCATCTACTCCTTCCAAGGAAACAATTACATGATCATGCCTCTCGGTGGCGAGAACAATTCCCACATAATCTGCCTGAATCGGCATTTCCCTATGCCCGCGATCGATCAAAACCGCCAACTCCACCCTTGCAGCGCGGCCATAATCGGCTAGCGCGTCCAATGCCGCGCGGATCGTTCTGCCGGTAAAAAGCACATCATCCACTAAAATCACCAAGGCATCATCGACGGAAAACGAAATATCGCTGCCCTGCAGTTTCGGGTTTTCATGCATGTGCTCGAAGTCATCCCTATACAACGAAATGTCCAGCGTGCCATAGAGCAAGTCGCGATCCTCCTCCGCCAAAATTGTGCAAATGCGCTCGGCCACTTCGTCCCCACGGCTGTGGATGCCGATGATATAAAGCGTTTCCCGTGGATAACGTGCACGAATTTCTGCCGTCATTTTTCGAATCGCGGCATCGATGTCATCAGCGTTCATGCATAATTTCATGGCTAGATAGGGTAAAAAAATTAAGAAAAGGAGGCAATCCCAATATCGCTGCGACGTTGGGAACCCGCAAAGCTGATTTTTTTCGCTTCCGCATGAGCACGTTGCGCCGCGGTAAGTCGATCTGCTGCCTTGGCCACCACGGCAAGCACACGCCCGCCATGCGTCAACCATGTGCCATCGACCAGCTTGGTGCCAGCGTGATACACCCGAGCGTTCGAGACTTCTTCAAGACCCGTGATTTCATCGCCATTGCGGGATATTTCTGGATAGCCCGAGGAAGCTAAAATCACACAGACACTCCAGTCATCCGAAAACGTCAGACAATCCTTTTGCAAAATCCCCTTGGCACCAGCCAAGCAAAACTCTGCCATGTCGCCGGAAACCAAGGGCATGACCGCTTGGCATTCAGGATCGCCAAAACGGCAATTGTATTCGATCACCTTTGGCCCATCGGGCGTGAGCATAAGGCCAAAGTACAAAAACCCACGGTAGGGCAGGCCATCTTTGTTGAGTCCACGAATGGTCGGCTGGATGATGCGTTCTTGGATCATTGCCATCATCGGCTCATCGATGAGCTGCCGACTAGCCACGGCGCCCATGCCGCCAGTATTTGGCCCCAAATCACCGTCCAAAGCTCGTTTGTAGTCGCGCGCCGGAGTGAACACCAAGGCTTGATCATCGACAACTGCTGCGAAAATCGACAACTCCGGCCCCGTCAGACACTCTTCCACGAGCAAGCGACCGCGACCGAAACGCCGCCGCCCGAGAACTTCTTCCAGAAATGCTTCCGCCGCTGCTTCGTCCTCGCAGACAGCGACCCCTTTGCCAGCAGCCAAGCCATCAAATTTCAGCACTGTCGGGTAAATGCCGCCAATGGCTTGCCGCGCTTGATCGATATCGTCCACGGCCACAGCAGCTCCGGTAGGAATGGCATGGCGCTGCAAAAAAAGTTTCGCGAATTCCTTACTTGCTTCCAGTTGCGCGGACTGTTTGTGCGGCCCCCAGCACGGGATGCCTACTTCTTCGCAGAGATTCGCCAAGCCTTGATCCTTGACGAGGTAACTTTCCTCTCCTGCCACGCATAGATCGATGGCATTCTCTTTCATCCAAGTTAGTAAGCCCGGTAAATCTTTTGCTTGCACAGGCTCGGCCAACTGCAAGATGGCATCGCTACCCGGAAAGCTGAACACCCGGGGTTTCGATTCAGATTCCACCAAGGCACGTACCAGAGCATGTTCACGACCACCTTTGCCAACGACAACAATTTTTATCACACGCCGATCATTGATGGAGAACTTCCTGATGAGCAATGAGAAAGTGGAAAATATCTCACGACTGTTGCCGCGCAAGGCATTTCAGACCTTGGAGCAGCATCTAACGATGCACGATTTTTGACTCGACGACTTGCCCGATTTCATCGATTTTTTGTTCATGTTGCTTCGCTCTTTCGCCCTTCTATTCCTGTCGTCCGTCCTTTTTCTAGGATGCAGAAACTCAAGCTCGACTTCTCGTGCGCAAAACATGGAGTTCGCTTTCGTAACGAACAGTGTCGCTTCGTTCTGGGACATCGCCAAAGCGGGTGCCGATAAAGCCGGAAGTGAACTGAACGTCAAAGTGTCCGTCCTGATGCCGAATAATGGCGTCGTGGATCAAAAACAGATCATCGAAGATCTCTTGCTCCGTGGCGTCAATGGCATGGCCATCAGCCCAGTGGATCCGGCAAATCAAATCGAAACGCTCAACAATGCCGCAGCCATGACCCCCATGATCACTGCGGATTCCGATGCTCCAGGCTCCAAGCGTCTATGTTACATCGGCATGGACAACTACATCGCAGGTCGCATGTGTGGTGCCCTTGTCAAAGAGGCTCTGCCGAATGGCGGAAAAGTTGCCATTTTCGTGGGTCGCATCGAGCAAGACAATGCCCGCCTGCGCCGCCAAGGCCTGATCGATGAATTGCTTGATCGCGACTCTGACTCCTCTCGATTCGACGATCCAGGTGCTACGCTGACGAACGAAAAATACAATATCGTCGGCACATTTACCGATCAATTTGATCGCGCCAAATCGAAGGCTCTGGTCGAAGACGTGCTCACTTCTCATCCCGACATTGGTTGCATGGTGGGTCTTTTTGTTTACAACTCGCCCATCATTCTTGAATCGCTTTCCCGCGCGAACAAGCTCTCCCAAGTGAAGGTTGCTGCATTTGATGAAGCAGAGGAAACCCTCGCCGCGATTGCTGCCGGACACTGCCATGGCACCATCGTTCAGAATCCATTCGAATACGGCTACCAATCGATCAAGCTACTTAAAAAAATCGCCGATGGTGACACCTCCAGCATTCCCGAAAGTCGCTTCATTGACATCCCCGCTCGACAGATTCGCAAGGATACGGTCGCCGCGTTTCAGCAGGAAATGAACGCCAAGCTCAGCAAATGAGCCCTACACCCGTTCTTGCCGCCGCGGCCATTCACAAACATTTTCCCGGCGTTCATGCGCTGAAAGGTGTGAACCTCCATGTGATGCCAGGCGAGGTGCTTGCAGTGCTTGGCGAAAACGGCGCTGGCAAAAGCACCTTGATGAAAATTCTGGCAGGATTGCAACAGCCAGACCAAGGCACTCTCACCAAAGATGGCAGAACCTTACACCTAAGCTCTGCGCTCGATGCGAAAAAACATGGCATCGCCCTGATCCATCAAGAATTGCAAATCGCGGATCACCTCAACGCTGCTGCCAATGTGTTTCTCGGCAACGAACCAACGTACTATGGCTTCGTTCGCAGAAAGGCCATGCACCGCCGCGCTACGGAGTTGTTCGATAAGCTCGGCTTTGGCCTCCCCGCGAACACCGCTGTCGAATCCTTATCGCCAGGAAAAAAACAACTCATCGAGATTGCTCGTGCCTTAGCCATCGGCGCGCGCATCATCATCATGGATGAACCCACCGCCAGCCTCAGCCAACAGGAAACAGAAAAACTTTTCCTCGTCATCTCGCAACTCCGCAACGACGGCGTTGCCGTGATTTACATTTCCCATCGCCTCAACGAAATCAAGAAAATCGCAGACCGAGTCACCATTTTGCGCGATGGCGAAAACGCGGGTGAACTTCAAGCCGATGCCATCACGCATGACGCCATGGTGCAATGCATGGTCGGCCGATCACTCGACAAAACCTACCAACGCCAAACGCACGCCACTCAAGATATGCTGCTTGAAGTCACGGGACTCTGCACCGCAGCGCACCCGCACAAACCTGCATCGTTCTGCCTGCATCGCGGAGAAATTCTCGGCATCGCAGGACTGGTTGGCGCAGGGCGCACGGAATTGCTGCGCGCCCTTGCAGGAGTTGATCCCATCGCCGCTGGCACCATGAATCTCCAAGGCCGCCCCTATCTGCCAAAAATGCCGCAAAACGCGATCGATGCTGGTGTAGTGCTTGCTCCAGAAGATCGGAAACTCCATGGCTTGTTGTTAGAACTTAGCGTCGCTGACAACCTCAATCTGCCATCGCTTTCGCGCCTATCTCGGGGCAAAATCTTTCGACACAAAGCCGTTGAAAATAAACACGCCGAACAACACATCAACGCCTTGCAAATCAAGTGCGCCAATCTCGCACAGCCCGCCCGACTGCTCTCGGGAGGCAACCAGCAAAAAATCGTTATCAGCAAGTGGCTTGCGCTAGAACCTAGCATTTTCCTACTCGATGAACCAACTCGCGGCATCGATGTCGGAGCCAAGCGAGAAATTTATGCGCTCATGGACTCGCTCGCCGCAGCAGGCAAAGCGGTGATGTTTGTCTCTTCCGATATGGAAGAAATCCTCGCCATCGCCGACCGCGTTCTGGTCATGCACGAGGGCGCCATCACCGGCGAAGTCTGCGGTAGCGAACGCAACGAAACCCGAATCATGCAACTCGCTACCGGCTCTGCATAACCATCATTCAACTCATTTCTCCTGATTCTCTCATGAAAAAAACACTCGGAATTTTTCTCGTCTTTATCGCCATCTGCTTGGTCATGGCATTTCTGGAACCCACCAAATTCCTCAGCACCATGAACATTGAGAATCTCTTGCTGCGCCTTGGCATCGTTGGGCTCATTGCTCTGGGAGTTTCGTTAGTCATCATCACAGGCGGCATCGATCTTTCGTTAGGTTCGGTGATATGCCTGACAGGTTGTGGCTTGCCATGGCTCTTGGTGCGCCAAGGCTGGTCGCCTGCATCAGCCTTGTTTCTTTTATTCGCGGTCTGCCTTGCCATTGGTTTGATTCACGGTCTGCTCATTACCAAATGGAATCTGCAACCCTTCATCATCACTCTTTGCGGTCTTCTGATCTATCGCGGCACCATGCGTGGCCTCGCGGCCGACCAGTCGCAGGGGTTCCGCTCGGGCTTTGATGATCTCCGTTGGATCGCTACCGGAAAGATGTCTCTACCCTTTTCCTCAATGCAAGTGCCTATTCCTTTTCTGCTACTCCTCGCCGTGGCCGCTGTCGTCGGTGGATTCCTTCGCTACACCGTGTGGGGTCAGCATCTCATCGCGCTTGGCAACAATGAAGAAGCCGCACGCTGCTGCGGCATTCGCACGCATCGCATCATCATCGCCACCTACGTTGCATGCTCCTTGCTCGCAGGTCTAGCCGGTATTTTACTCTCCATGGATGTGAATTCCGCGCAGCCATCCGACTTCGGGAATTTTTACGAACTCTACGCCATCGCCGCCGCAGTTCTTGGTGGCTGCAGCCTGCGCGGTGGTCGTGGTGCCGTGGTAGGAGTGCTCATCGGATCGAGCTTGATCCTCGTGATCCGCAACATGATCGTCTTGCTGTTCCCCAGGCAAAACACCATCGAATTCGCTGTCATCGGCTTCGTGATCCTCCTAGGTGTCATGGGCGATGAAATCATGGCGCGCCTGTTTGTGAAAAAATCATCGCGGTAACAGATCGTATCAAAACGCAATCAAGATCACGGGATACGTTTGCACGTGGATGGATTGGTAGCACAGTCGCTCAGATGCAATTCCTGCTATTTCCCTAGATTGCAACCGAAATCCGAAGTATAGCGCCAACATTCGCCGACATCGGATCTCGGGTTGAAGACGATTTTCTTTACGATGAAGCAGCCACCGCGATCAGGTGGCGCAGTTCATCCGCAACATCTGCGGGATCATCCAAGGTGGCCGCGATCTCGGCGCGGATGAGCTCGCGGAAACGCACACGAAGCCGGTGAATCGCGACCTTCACCGCGGTCTCGGAAAGATCGAGTTCGCGGGCAACATGGGCTTGCGAGGTGGTGGTATCGCCTCGAAGAAAGGGTTTGATCGCCGTGAAATATTGCGGTTTGTGCGCGTGCTCAGACTCCAGCGCGGTAAGTGCCCGAGCGATCAGCGCGAGCGCCCATTCGCGGTCAAAAGCTAGCGTATCGTCAGAGAGACTCGGCATCGGCACGCCGGGCGTGGTGTCGTGATCCGTGACAAGTGGGACATGCTCCACGCCGCCGCCGCGTTTTCCGGCTTGGGCAGCGTCACGTTGTTTGGACAGGAAATGCTTCAAGGCTCCGAGCAGATAGCTACGAAAACGTCCGCGTGAGGGATCAGGTGAGCCAAGACCACCGGTCAAGACATTTTCGAAAAACGCATGCGCAACTTCCCGAGCCACCTCTTCCCTTCGTCCTTCGCGGCGCAGAAAAGCCACCACCGGCTCATAGCAAGCCGCGCAGAGATCAGACAGAGCCGCCTTCGCGTCCTCGCCCTCGCCACGGGTGCGTAGGACGAGCGTCCAGCGAGTGGCGTGGAAGGCGGAGTCTGAGGCATTCATAAATTGATCGACTACTTACTTTTTTGGAACCAGCGTTACGGCGAAATCATCGACGCGAATGTCTCTATGGGTCATCTCGCAGATGTGCTTGAGGGCAGCACCAAGAGTCACATTCTTGAGGACAAGACTTGCGATCCTGGATTTTGCCGGATCCGCTTCCGTCTCGTTAGGCATATCAATCAAGTTAATTCCTCTCTTAATTGGTTCGGCTTCTGAATCATCGAGTTCCACAGACCTAATGCGAAGAAAATCAAGTGCTTCTTCCATGCTGCAATCCTCAAAATGCAAACTAGGAAGAATGATGGAATGGAGTTTTTTTCGTAATGCTTCTTGAGCAGGTGTATCTACAATCGTGGTTTCCTGCGAATCCACCTGCCCTTGTTGAGAGTCGGCTGGATTACGTGGGACTAGAGTTACGGCGAAATCATCGACGCGAATGTCTCTATGGATCATCTCGCAGATGTGCTTGAGTGCAGTGCCGAGAGACACATTCTTTAGGATAAGTCGTACAATCCTAGATTTTGCCGGATCTGGTTGCGTCTCGCTAGGCATAAAAATAAAGTTGATGCCTTTCTTGTTTGAGTCGGTTTCTAAATCATCGAGTTCCACAGATCTAATGCGAAGAAAATCAAGTGCTTCTTCCATGGTGCAATCCTCAAAATGCAAACTAGGTAGAATGATGGAGTTGAGTTTTTTCCGCAGTGCAGCTTGCTCAGGTGTATCACTCTTAGTAACAGTCTGTGACTCGCCCGTTAGTTTGTCGGGCTTGACTCGCACAGGTTGGCGGATCATCGAAGCAAGAAAAAACCCATAAAGCAGTAATATGACCATCGAAGAAATGGACGATACTTTCCCCAACGTTTCTTTGAAACTGAATAATCCAAGTATAAGCGAGAGCACCATGCACAGAGCGCTGATCATGAAACCTGCTTCCGCCGCCTGCGATGATCGGCTCCATAAGAGAAAGGGCATTACGATGCCAAACAGGAACACCCCGAATGCAAACTTTGCCAGACCTGTTGGTCGTCGAGTTGTAGTAATGACGGCTGACTGCACGGTAGGACTCAACTCCTGCTGCATCGCGCGGTGCACGTCCGTCTTCACTTCTGTCGCGCTTTGCTGGCGAAGCTCGCGCTCTTTTTCCAATGTCTTGAACACTATCTCATCGATCCGCGCATCAACCGCCGCACGCTGGCTGGGGGCAGGAAATCGCCCTAAAGGAAGCTCGCCGGTGAGCATTTCATAAATCACCACGCCTAGGCTATAAATGTCCGCGCGGTGATCGACTTCGTGCGGTTTCTCTTGCTGCTCAGGCGCCATATAGCTGACGCTGCCGAGTGCGCGGCCAGTACGTGTGAGGGTGAAATCATGATGCGGGTCTCCGACGATGCGGGCGATGCCGAAGTCGGCAATTTTCACTTTGCCCTTGCGGTCGAGCAGAATATTTTCCGGTTTGATATCGCGATGCCAGATGCCCTGTGCATGGGCCGCTTGCAACGCGTCGCAGATGCCGGGAACGATGGTTAGCGCCTGCTCTGGGGTGAAACGTCCCGCGCCCATCGCTTGGCGGAGGTTTACGCCATCGATGTATTCCATCAATAGGTAGAAAAATCCGCCCGCTTGCCCGTGTTCAAAGACGGTGACAATGTTTGGGTGCTGAAGTTTGCCTAAGGTGCGAGCCTCGCGGGCAAATCGCTCGGCGAAGGTGGGGTCGCGACCGAGTTGCGGGGAGAGGATTTTTAATGCAACCACGCGGTCCAAGCTTGGCTGTCGGACTTTGTAAACGAAGCCCATGCCGCCGCGCCCTATCAACTCGAGCACTTCCCACTTAGGAAATGCGGCGGCGATTTCAGCCAGTGGCGGCTCACCTTGACAATTCATTGGCGGCTCTTCCGCATCGCGAAGCAGACAAGCGGGACAAAACCCACCCGGGGCGTTAGTCGGGATGGGAGCGTGGCAGGTGGGGCAATTTTTTGGATTCATCGTGTGAGTCGGAAAGAGTAAAGTCTCCCATCAATTGGTTAGATCTTTTCAAGCGGTTTGAACGATCAATGACAAGGAGGAAAGAGATTTTCTAGGGGATCTGTTGACAGGACTGCTTACGTTATGGAGCCACCCGAACTGACGCCATGAGAAACATGATTGTAGCAGCTTGCTTGGATGGAGAGACCGTTGGCGTGATTTCGGAATGGTTCTGCCGCCGTTAGGGTACGTACCATCCACCCATGAATGACTGATGCCGGCGAACGTAAGTGTCCCCTTCCGGTTGATGATCACTGGAGTGCCCATGGATTCGGAAATCACTTTCCCGTTCTCCTTGACGCGAATCAGCAACTTGCCATCTGGTGTGTTGAACTCGCCCTTGGCATTGGCAGTCGCAACGTGTTTGCCCGCCACGTGAACCTTGCCTTGCTGATCCATTTTCATTTCAAACTTTCCGTCCGAAGTTTTCAGTGTGAAGGCAGAAATGCGAAAAACGACCTTGTCTGCCAGAGGAATTGGCATTTTTGCGCCGCTGGTTTCAACACCTAAGCCGTATAGGCACAGTGGCAGGATGAGCAAAATTCGTTTGTGTCGTGGTTTCATGTTTTCGTTTGATTCGATTGTTTCTGAATCTCGGTTTTTTCCCATTTGCAACAGGCAAAGAGATCGAAATCGTGATTTCACAGGTTCCTGACGAATCTTAGACTCTAGGTTACAAAAAAAATCATTTTATCCCGAGATTCGAAGTAGAGCGCCAGAACGTCGATGCTAGGCGTTTGATGACCGCAGTGGGCTGCATCCAACGATGCTGCCCCAAGGTCTGAAATGCTTTGCGCAACAAATGATGGCAGCGTTATCCTTAGGATTTCGGGTTCAAAGCAATGCCTACACAAAAATAACCAGACGAGATCGACGAAGTTACACAAATTCCGCATAGATCCTCGTTTGTTTAGAGAACCACACCTGACCGAACCATCACCCATGAACACCGCTCTGCATTACTTCGCCTTTTCCGTGTCACTCGCCGGCACTTTCTTTCTGACCTCGTGCAATGTCAATTACGACATGGTGATCTTTCAGGAAGCCGGAACCAAGCCCACAGCCAAAACACCCATGCCGAAAATCGGCATCGACACCAACGTGTCTGCACGAATCATGGGCGGCAACATGAAAAGCAAAAAGCCTTATGACATTCACGCTTCCTATACCGATACCACATTCACAATCGCCTCCGTTGAGTTCACAAAAGTACTGGTGACCTATGCCGATGGCAGCGTGGATCCCGGAATCGCCGCACTCAAACTTCCCAAGCGCTTTGACCATACATACATGGAAGAGCCTCAATTTCTCACCGAGGGCACCATGGTCATCAACAAGTCACGCAGCATCCACGCGGAGTTCCCTAGAACGATTTCCCGCGACGAACCATTCGCACTCCAAATCGAGGGCCATTTCACCAAAGACAACGGCGCGATCATCCCTTTCAAGATCAAGGAAAAATTCAACATTTCGCGCGATACAGGCACACAAACATGGGTGGATTTTGTGAGCGGCTGTTGAACGAATAGCATGGCATTTCGTGGAGAAGTCCGTGGAGATAGCTCGGCAAATGATGGTGGCCTGTGATCGCCGTCAACTTCTGATTGCGAGTTTGTATCACAAAACTTGGTTCGTGTTGTTTTTTATCTTCGCGATGGAAGATTTTTCGATCATTTTCCAACAAAGTTTGAAACATCTGCACCGTTTTGCTTAAGTAGATTTGTAATGCCGCTAGATTCATCCAACTTAACCCGCATTGCGCAGTTCCACACCACCCGCTGGTCCATGGTTGTGCGTGCGAAAAGCCCCACCACGGGCAGCGAGGACGGATCACTCGAATCGCTCTGCCAGCAGTATTGGCCGCCACTCTACGCCTACGTGCGCCGCTGCGGCCATTCACCGCACGATGCCCAGGACCTCACCCAGGAATTTTTCGTTAGATTGTTAGAAAAATGCTGGCTCTCTACGGCGGATCAATCCCAAGGAAAACTCCGCTCGTTTTTGCTCACGGCCATGAAACGTTTCCTCGCCAACGCATGGGATCGCTCGCAGGCGGCGAAGCGCGGCGGCAAGCATGCCATCACCAGCGTGGACACGGAGGAGGGCGAAAAGCTGCTGGCATCCGCCGCATCGCTCTCGGAGGAATCGGCGTTTGATCGCGGCTGGGCGCTCATCGTTTTGAAGTCCACCCTGGATCGCCTCCGTGCCGAATACGAGCCAGCGGGCAGGCTCCGCGAATACGAACGCATCAAACCCGCCCTCACCTCCCTGCGCGGCGAGATCGACTACGATGCCATCGCCGCCGATTTGCAGGTCTTGCCCGTTTCGGCCCGCAGCATGGTCCACCGCCTGCGCAAGCGTTTCCGCGAACTTTTCCGCGAAGAAGTGGCCGGCACCGTCGCTACTCCAGAGGAAATCGACGAGGAAATGCGGGCACTCATCGCCGCACTAGGCCATGTATGAAAAACGACCCCGCCAACTCCGTTTGCCCGCGTTGCGAAATGCCGCTCGCGAGTGGTGACGTGGATGGTCTGTGCGCCCGCTGTCTCGGCGCCTTGAATTTCGATGCCTTCACCACCGATGATGGCACCGGCAACGATCCCGCATCCCCGCCTTCCTCTGTGGAAGAACTCGCGCCCTTTTTCCCTCAGTTTGAAATCCATTCCTGCCTCGGCCAAGGCGGCATGGGCGTGGTTTATAAAGCCCGCCAGAAATCGCTCAATCGCTGGGTCGCCCTCAAGCTGCTCTCACCCGAACGCGCCGCCGACCCCGCCTTCGCCCTGCGTTTTGCCAGCGAAGCGCAGACCCTCGCCGCGCTCAGCCATCCGCACATCGTCGGCATCTACGACTTCGGCGAGGCCGGCGGGATGTTCTATCTGCTCATGGAATATGTGGAGGGCGAAAACCTGCGCCAAGTCCTCAAAGCGAAACGCCACACTCCCGCAGAGGCGCTCGCCATCATCGCACCGGTCTGTGATGCGCTCCAGTGCGCCCACGACCTCGGCATCGTCCACCGCGACATCAAACCAGAGAACCTCCTGATTCACCGCTCCGGCACCGTCAAGATTGCCGACTTCGGCATCGCCCGCATCATGGATCAGGAAAGCACGCCCGAGGAAACATCAGGCACGCCGCGCCCCGTCACCACGGCTCACACCATTGCCATCGGCACCCCCGACTACGCGGCACCGGAGCAACTCGCCTCCGTCCCCATCGACCACCGCGCCGACATCTATTCGCTCGGCGTCGTGCTCTACGAAATGCTCACAGGCGAAAGGCCCGTCACCGACACCGTGCTCCCACCCTCCAGGCGAATCAAGGTGCCCCCCGCCATCGACGAGATCGTGCTCAAAGCCCTCGCCAAAGAACCGGAACGGCGCTTCAAGAGTGCGGGGGAATTTCATAGCCGCATCCAGCAAGCTCAGTCGGCCCTGGCGCGTCCCCGCCGCCTGCCGCGCCCAGCGATCCTTTGGTTTTCCGCCACAGCAATCGTCGCCGCCGTTCTATGGTGGCTGCCAGCACGGGAAGGCTGGCAAAAGAGTTTATCCGACCTTTTCCAGACATTC
Source organism: Verrucomicrobiaceae bacterium (assembly GCA_027487435.1). GTDB lineage: Bacteria > Verrucomicrobiota > Verrucomicrobiia > Verrucomicrobiales > Akkermansiaceae > UBA956. The sequence goes on from JAIYDP010000433.1 coordinate 14,873, forward strand.
TCAAACCCCTCCTCTGTTCCTCCCATTGATCCAGACGAAGGAAAGCCTCTCCCCCGCAGATGGGAGGAAAACTTCATGGCTCTGATGGAGGCCCGAAAACAAGCTCTCATGCAAACACCCAAAGGCGGTTCTGTGCCCGAACATCTCGCCGCAGAAGTCGCCCGTCTCGAAGCCCGCGATCAGGAGCTGCGTCAACTCATCCTTGGCACCGCCAACCCACCTCCGAATCCTTGATATGCTTCACGATTTCCCACACACCGCCAACGATTGCAAAATAATAAAAAAATTCCGCCATTCTCTGCCACAATCACGCATTGATCCTTAAGTAATGAATGAGGACGAGGTCGCCGGATGAACCTCAGGCCACGATCCGCAACAAACGATACAGAAACATCATGAAAACATATCAACGCATTACATTATTCGCCACCGTGCTTGCCACGGTCACCATGCCATCCTCACTGCCTGCCCAGGTGCCCGCAGTCGAGGAAACAGTTGCTCCGGCTTCCGAGCGCCAACTCCAGATCAATATCACAGAACAAGAGGCTCTACGGAAGTTATACCAATCCGCCGTCGAGGATATGCACAAAGCCAAGGATGTATTGAGAGATAACGTATCCCGCCACGAAGAAGAAGGATTGCGATTGAAATACATTCGGTCCATGCAGTGGGTTGCCCAAATCGAGTCCAAGCTGAGAAAATTCCAACCGAGCAACGCGACCAAAGTAGCCGCGCTGACGAAAAGACTCGATGAAATCATGTTAGATAAGGGTTGGTCCACTGGTGGTGATATTGCTTTTCGTTGTGATATCCTCGCGACGGATGAAAAGGGAATTCCTTATGACAATGGCATCAACATCGTCCTGATGCACACGGAGAACAAGAAAGGCCCTTATCGCTATTTGGATAAGCAAAGCTTACATGACTACCTGAAAGTCTTGGCCAAGGATGCGGGTCTGGTAGTTGACATCGGGGAGGATGTCGTGTCGCTGCGCCACCCGAAAGAAGCTAACGTGTCGAGCACTGAACCGAAAGACAAGGAGGAAGACAAAGAGAAAGACAAGGAATTGGCCTTCTATGAAAAGACCTATGGGGTGAAATTCCCCGGCGTGGACCCGAAGAGCGAGTATGATGATCCCGACGAATTCTACGGGGAAGTCGCTATGGAATTGAACATTCCCGAAATCATCGATAAGGCCGCCGATGCAAAGTTCGGTTCGACCAGAGAAAGCAGGAGAATGGCTAGAGTCCGTCCCTCGGCAAATGCCAGCAAGCCAGGTTGGGACATCGACATGTTGTGCTACACCCCCAAGAACGCGAACGTGAACTCGCCAATAAAAGTGGAGCTCCAAAAGTTGCATCTCGACTTTGAGGGAAACGTCACATTTTTGGAGAGATTCCCTTCGGGTGTAAAGATGGATGACGCGGAAAATAGGGAGTCGCTGCGCCACTCGAAAGACGCTGAGATAACGGAGTCTGACGTGTCAAACACTGAACCGAAAGACAAGGAGGAAGACAAGGAGACAGAGAAAGATAAGGAATTGGCCTTCTATGAAAAGATCTATGGGGTGAAAATCCGCCGCGTGGGGCCGAAGAGCAAGTACCATAATCCCGACGAATTCTACGCGGATATCGCGGCGCGATTGAACATTCGCGAAATCATCGATAAGGCCGCCGATACAAAGTTCGGTTCGAAAGATGACAACGGCGTAGAAATCAGGACACTGGCTAGAGTCCGTCCCTCGGCAACAGCCAGCAAGCCAGGTTGGGACATCGTCATGACGTGCTACACCCCCCACCCGAAGAAAGCGAACGTGGACTCGGCAAAGGGAATCATGATCCAACAGTTGCATCTCGACTTTGAGGGAAACGTCACATTTTTGGAGAGATTCCCTGCGAAAAAGTAAGTAAACATGGATGCCGTGGAAGTTCACGGATACCAACGAATGCTCCATAATCCATAAACACAAACTCGCCGTTGCGGCCAGCAAGTCTCAGACTTGCTGGCCGCTTCACTTTCCGCCCCCCCAAATAATCAGCCATTCACTTCAGAAACCACAACAATCCGGAACTGAAAAACGAGGACGCGCTGGCAACACGCGAACATACGCAAAAATACTTTAAAACTAAAAAACTTAATTTTTAGTTTTACAAGAAGTCGGAATTCGCATAGACCTCGCGCATGCCGCCTAAGAAACCAACCGCCGAACTCTCCGAACTGTCCCGCCGCGAAATCCAGATCATGGAACTTCTCTTCGCCAACGGGCCCATGACCGTTGCCGAACTCACAGAAAAAATGCCCGATGAACTCTCGCAAAACGGCATCCGCACCTTCGTCACCATCCTCACCAACAAGGGCAAACTGAAGCGCACCAAACAAGGCCGCGAGTTCATCTACAGCCCCACCAGTGAGAAATCCGCCGTAGCCCACAGTGCTCTCGGCAAATTGCTCGATGTGTTTTTCAATGGCTCTCTGTCCGACGCCGTGGCAGCGAGGTTTTCCGGAACCAAGGCGAAAATCAATGAACAGGAACTGTCCCGCCTGGAAGAATTGATCGCCGAAGCACGTCGTTCCCAATCGAAATCCTAAGCAACCACGACCATGAGCATTCTCGAATCCCATCCCGACCTCATCCTAAGTTTGGCAAAATTCACCACAGCGCTGTTTCTTGGCATGGCGGTGGCTCCTTTGATCAAGCGACCCGCTCTCCGCGCCGCTTTCTGGACTGCAATGTTCATCATCCTTCCTACGATGATTCTCGTAACCCACGGCAGGAGCATCCTCAACATCTTGCCTGTGCCTACCGTAATGCCAACCGTGACAGTTCAGATGGAGAGCACCCAATCACCAGCTTCCACCCCCGTTTCCCCTCCAGCGCCCATCGTTGTTGCCAAGCCCCTTACGGAAAACCCTCCCGCCATTTCCGCAGTTCCCACGAACAACGACATCACAAAGGCCATCGAAGCCCCATCACTCACGCCTCCCACCCCAGCGCGGAACATCAACTGGGTGGCAGCCGTCTATATCAGCGGACTGATCGCCTCCCTGCTTCCCATCCTGATCTCGATCCTGCGGCTCCGTTTCGCTCCGAAAAAATCTGCCAGCGATACCGCCATCGAAGTTTGGTCGATGATTCGGCCAGAGGAAACCAAGGTGGTTCCACTCTACCTTACTGATTCCCCAGCCGCCCCGTTCACTTGCGGATTGATCCGTGCAGAAGTTCTGCTTCCCGAGTCATCGGACGAATGGTCGATGCGCCGATTGCGCTCCACCCTCTACCATGAATCCGCGCACATCAGCCGCCGGGATCCCTTGGTGCGGATGTTCGCAAGCCTTGTGCGCGCCATGTTCTGGTTCCATCCGCTCGTCTGGCTAGCACACCGCCGCTTAGTCGCCGCCCAGGAAGAAGCCTGTGATGAAATCGCCCTGGCCGCAGGCATCCCGGCGGACGAATACGCCGAAGACCTGCTCGAAGCCGCCAAGCATGCGCAAGGCCAACTCGGCCACGGCCTCGCCCTAGCGCGCTGGTCCCAGCTCGGCTCGCGGATCCGCATCATCCTTCAAACCAACACCAAAGAAATCAAACAAATGAACAAAAAAACAATCGCCATCGTCACCCTTGGCATCGCCGCCCTCTGCGTCGGCATTTCCAGCCTTGGGTTCAACTCACAGAAACCCTCTGACACCAAACAAGAAGAGGAAAAGCCCAAATTCAGCAGCTCAAGGAAACTCAGCAGCACAAGGAAATCATCCCGCGCGCCTGGTTCTCACTCCACCGGCGATTCCGCTGCATCCCGATCTGCAGGAGTGGCAGACGAGCTCATGTACCGCTGGCAAAAAATCAACGAGATTCTAGACACCATCGAACGCAATCGGCAATGGTTGCAGCTCGTGGATTCACTCACACCGAAACAGTTCAAGGCATTTGTCCCTCTTTTCCACGAAGAGGCCCGTAAGAAGCCCGAGTTCGTGGATGAATACGAAAAGCTCCTTGTCGCTTGGGCCAAGGCCGATATCATGGCAGCCATCTACTTTGCTGGTAACGGTGACTTCGAATGCAACACGGTCCTCGTCACGTGGGCCAGCATGGATCCTGATTCTGCGATCGCTTGGGCCAAGTCCAACCACGATAAGGATAGTGCCAATTCCTTCATGGTCAGCTTGATCAAAGGCCTCGCTGCCGATGATCCGGTTCGCGCCACCGCGCTGCTCAACGAAATGCCACCATCAGACAAGCGCGGCGGTGAAGCTCTCGCTGGCCTTATGCCCGCCATCTTGAAGCGTGGCATTGCCGAAAGGCGCGCTATGGTGGAAGCCATCACCAATCCTACCCTCCGCGAAGCTGCGATGGTGCGCGTCGCGGAAAGCACCGCTTCCGAAGACCCTCAAGGTACGGTCAATTGGCTCGTCGCCATCCCCTCCGAATCTAACAACCTCGCCATCTCCGGGACCATCGAACGCATCGCCACCGCGGACTCAAGCATCGCCATCTCCTACTTCAACACACTACCCGCTGGCGGCACTCGCGCGAGTGCTTTGGAAGGCATCATGTATGCAGTAGCCCAAGAGAATCCCAAACTCGCCGCATCGTTGCTTGAGAATAACCCCGGAAACCTCACCGACTACACCGTGCAAATATTCGTGGGGAAATCCTTCGATACAGACCCGCAAGGTGCTGTCTCGAGAATCGCGCTCATCAAAAATCCCGCATTTCAAGAGTACGTGTATCGTGGTAAACTTGGAGCTTGGATAAAAAAAGACCAACAAGCTGCGATCGATTGGGTCAACAGCAATACCTTACCACCCAATGTGATAGATCAGTTCAATCACAATCTTGAATTCATACAAAAGTATGGCTACTGACCGAACGCAGCGCGTCACTGGGAGCGCGGGTTTTCAACCCGCCTGCCTTCCCAAAAAATGGAAAATACCCCTCGGAAACCCCCGAATGCATCCCGACAACCGGAAAATGGCAGTGAGAAAATTTTCACTGCCTCCCGACAATTGGAAAATGGCAGTGAGAACAGCAGATTTTCTCCGGTAAAAAGTAACATCCGCCTACCTCTCCAACACCACAAACCATCAATGAAAACCATCTACTACGTCCCACCCGTCCTTGCCCTTGCCATCGGTGCGGCATGGTTCACCTCGCAGAAACCCTCTGACACCGAGGTGAAGCAGGCAGAAGTTAAGCCCAAACTCAGCAGCACAAAGAAATCATACAGCCTTCCTGCCGCTGAGGAAAAACAACCGAAGATCAGTCAGCAAAGTACTCAACTCCAGCGTAAGTCCCAGACCTCTGAGGAACTCGCCAACCTGCTATATGACCGCGCAAAAGTGGAATCACTCGGCAGGGAAAAAGTGATCGCCATGGTGGTTGATTGGCTGAAGATCGACCCGACGGCGGCGATTGCATGGCTCTACAAATTGCAGGAACTTGATTACAAATTGGAGGAACAGGGGCATTTCCGGAATGCCGGGTATTTCATTACGGAAGTCGCCATCAAAGCCATGGAACATGATGAGGCCGCGACCCTTGCTTGGATCGTAGCTCTGCCCAAGGAATCAGAAAGGCTGGAATTTGATTGCATTTCTAAGTTCACGCAAATGCTATTTTCTAAGATCAATAGCCAGGAAGAATTCGATGCAGAAGTCGCGACCATGCCGCCCTTGTTGAAAGATGCGGCTCACATCGAATGGATGCAACGTGGGCACGTGTCGCAACAAGCAGCCCAACAACTGATAAGCATTTACCAGCGCACTCCTAACTTGATGTACAGTACGCCAAGCAAAGGTGCTTGGCGCGAGCTATTGGCATCATATCAAGAGCAAGGAAACTACAGCGATGGCATCGCATGGGCGATGGCGCTGCGAAGCGAAACTTCCAAAGCCTCTCATGTCAGTGATGTAACCAAAGAGTGGGTCAAAAAGGATGCAAAAGCCACCGCCGAGGCTACTAACAATTTGCCGCAAGGCCCTATCCGGGATGCCGCCGCGGAAAATCTCGCCGACGCTCTCAAAAATATCCAACCCTCGAATGCTTTCGCCTGGGCGCAGTCGATTTCCGACGCAAAAGAAAGGCTGGAATCTACCAGTTATGTCATTAAGACTTGGCTGAAACATGATCCACTGGAAGCGACAAAAGCAATGAACACCTTGCCCCCAGAAGAACGCCGGCAGATTTTCCGGTAAGAAGTGACTTCCACCTACTTCGCCGCGGTAGCTAGCATCGTATCGGAAAAAAAATGGAAAACTATGACAGTACCATGACAATTCGCCACCACAATTCTTGCATACTACCACTGCTATGAAAGCCATCTACTACGTTCCACCCATCCTCGCCATCGCCATCGCTGCGGCATGGTACACCTCGCAGAAACCTTCCGAGCCGCTGGTGACGCAAGAAAGTGCCCGCCCCAGCAAAGCTACGAAATCCTCCCGCACCCCTGCTGCCGATGAAAATCAACCGACGACGAGTCGGCAAGAACCTCAGACGCAAAGCATTTCCCCAGCCACCGAAGACATTGGCAGCGTGCTGAAAGACCCCGTAAAAAGGATGACGATCCCCAGAGATCAATGGATCGAAATTGCTCTTCGTTGGCTGCAGACAGACCCAGCAGCAGTGACAGCATGGATGGATAGCCTTCCAGGTGGTATCTGGGAAGTAGAATTAATAACGGAAATCGCCGTGAAAGCACTGGAACAGGATGAGTCCGCGACTCTTGCGTGGATCGATGCCATGCCTGAGAGTTTGAAAGGTGTGTGCAGTAGGCATGTCTTGAAATCCCTTTATTCCAGGATGCCAAACCAAGAAGCCTTCGAGGCAAAATTAGCGACTCTGCCCTCCTCGTGGCATGATGAGGCTCACATTCATTGGATTCTAGAAGGGAAGCCAACGCAAAAATCTGCCGAGCAACTGATCATGATGAGCAAGCGAAATCCCGAATTTTCGGACACGACATATGGCAAATGGGCCTGGGTCAGGATGTCGAGATTCTATCTAGGGCAAGGAAAATTCCGTGAAGGAATGGCATTGGCGATGGAAATGACAAACGAAGAGGCCAAAACGTGGCGTGTCGAGGAAGTAACCAAAGAGTGGGCCAAAAAGGATGCCACCGCCGCCGCACAGGCAGTCAACGATATGCAAGAAGGCCCTCTCCGCGATACCGCCGTGACAAGTCTCATCAACGTGCTCAATGATAGTAGCCCGCCGGATGCTCTCGCTTGGGCGCGGTCGATTTCCGACGGAAAGAAAAGACAAGCATCCACCCGCAAGATCTTTGAGGCATGGATGAGCAACGATCCAGTGGAAGCGGCAAATGCCTTGCAGGCCTTGCCACCAGAAGAACGCAAGCAGATTTTCCCCGGTAAATCGTGACTTCCGCCCTCTCTTAGCCACAAATGCGGCGCGCCTGGCTTCATACCAACCCGCAGAGAAAAGGGGAATTCCTTGCAGAAATTGCCTTAATCCCGAGATCCGAAGTAGAGCGCCAGAAAGTCGCTGCCAGGCTTTGATGTGCAAGGCGTTTCATGGACGCAGTGGGCTGCATCCAAAGATGCTGCCCCAAGGTCTGAAATGCCTTGCACGGCAAATGATGGCCGCGAATGGCGGTGTTATACTTCGGATTTCGGATTTCGGATTTCGGGTTTAGTCTTTATCTTTGGGCTGTGGCGGATTGGGTCGTTGTTTCATCTCTCGCACGGCTTTGCTAAGTTGCTCCAGGGACGTGCGCATGCGCGCGATTTCCTCTTGTTGTTTTTCCAAACGATTCTTGAGTTGGCTGTATTCTTCTGACTTGCGTCGCTCCATTTTCTTGAGCTCAAGCATCATACCATTGGCTGCATTATGTTGAGGATTGATTAAAAAATCGAGGTTTATGTCATCGGCTGCTTTTGCTTTTCCCTCCAAAGAAGCATGCTCGGGCGAAACGGGAGGAATGACCGCGACAAATTTTACGCCTTTTGATAGTGCTGCGAGACGCAGTTCTTTACCACTGTTTGCCCATGATCTGACGTTTTCTGTCAGTTGTTCCCTCGATCCAACAGGCTGATCGTTGGCGGAGAAGATGATATCGTTTTTCTTGATGCCCGCCTTCGCTGCGGGGCTGCTTTCAACAACCTGCATCACGATTACGCCGGACTTTTCGGGGAGATCGAGATGCTTGCGGAGATCGTCATTGATGGGCTCCACCATCACGCCGATGCGCTTTGGTTCGGACATGGCTCCGCGTAACTGCATCAACTCTCGGGTTCGATTCCATTCGCGTACTTTGCCATTGCTCTCATTGGGGCTAGGCGGTGCTGGCGTTTCCTGAGCGATGCTGGACAAGGCGAGCATAGTAAGGGTGGTTGTAACGATGAGTGATTTGTATTTTGTATTCGCAATCATAGCATAATTTTAACGGTTAAAGGCTATTATATTGTCTAGGGAGTTTTTCGGTTAGGCTAATCTTCCGAAACAATTTTTTCCTTGAGGAAATCGCACAATTTTTTGAGCTAGGAATAATATCCAAACGCATGGATGTTGCCCCTACGGCGGCGGCAAGGTGCTCTTAGATACGATCATTTTCGGATCTCGGGTTCAAAAACAATACACCATACTGTCTCTTTTAGGTTTACAGATTGATGCGAGGAAGGCAGAAAGAGCGCGTGAGCAACACGATTCAACGCAACCGTAGAGAAAATTTTTATCAACATTTGGCGCAAGGCGAAGCACTAATCTTATTTGCAGGATCGGCACCGAGGAAATCTGCGGACGCCAAATACCACTTCTTCGCGAATCGAAATTTCTACTATTTGACAGGAATTCTTCAGGCTCAGAGCGTATTTTTAGCAGTCAATGATGGTGGAGAGGTAAAGGAGTTTCTTTTCATGCTCAAAAAAGATCGCTTGGCGGAGCGCTGGAATGGCTCTCGTGTTTCACCCGAAGAGGCAGCAGTGCAATCTGGCATCGCCACCGTGAGAGACTTAGAGTCGTTCGAACCAGTGCTCAACGGCTTCCTCAACACAGGAGCGATTTCTGTGTTGTGGTATGATTTCGATAAATTCGATGCCGGATCTACCGCCGCACCTCAGATCATTCACAGTCATTCCATCCGCTCCGGGCGTCCTCATGTGAGCTTTAAGAACGCCTATCTGCCGATCTGTGCCAGTCGCACGATCAAAGATGCTGCGGAAGTCGAGCAGATTCGTGAGGCCATGACTGTAACGCGTGACGGGATCCATGCGATGATGCGCGCCGCGAAAGCGGGTATGCATGAATACCAACTTGAAGCAGTCTTCACCAAAGTCCTCGCCGATGCGGGAGTTCGTGAATCCGCTTTCGATAATATTATTTCCGGAGGCAGCAATAATTTCTACCTCCACTATGATGAGCCCGCAGGGACACTGATGGATGGAGATCTGATTCTCACAGATGTCGGTGCTAGGAAAAACCAATACGTCACCGATATTTCTCGCGCGTTTCCCGTGAACGGCAAATTCACCTCCCAACAGAAGGAAGTGTATTCGATCGCGCTCAAGGTGAATAAAGAACTCATGGGTCTGCTTGTTCCTGGAAAAGTCTCATTCGATGACATCGAGGCTCATGCGCGCAAGCGTGTGGGTGAAGAGTTGGTCGCTGCCGGATACCTTGGCACTGACGAGGACGTCAGCAAGTACTATTGGCACAAGGGCACTCATCATATCGGACTGGACGTTCACGATGTCGGCCCGCTGGGCAATCCCATCCAACCCGGCATGGTTTTCACGATCGATGTAGGTATTTACATCGAGGATAAGAACATTGGCTTCCGCATTGAGGACAATGTCTTGATCACGGAAACAGGATATGAAAACCTTTCTTGGGAGATCGTGCGAGAGATTGATGACATCGAAGCAATGATGGCTTAAGTGTGTTTCAACTTTCGTAGTTTCAGCGAATTTCCTATCACATCGCAGCCCAAAAGCTTGGCTTGCGCCGCCGTTCGGCATGGCGTATCATGCACAGCACATGGTCATACCTAAGACAGTTGCTCAGGACGATTTAGGAATGAAACAGGGGCTGGTCGTTTCGGATCTGCATTTGTTTTCCCGTCGATCCGATGGTCAAACGTTATGGGAGAGCATCGACGAAATACGCGGGGGAGCGGAGATCTTGGTGTTGAATGGAGACACGTTTGATTTTCGCTGGAGCCATTTTGCCGATGAGTCAAAAGCCCGAACCGCAGCATTGGCATGGGTGGAGAACTTGATTGCTGGCGGACACTGGAAAAAGGTTCACTACATTTTAGGCAATCATGATTGTCTGAGCGAATTCGTCGAGGAGTTGAACGGGCTTTCTTCCAAACAGGAAACCTTCGTTTGTCACGATCTTCATCTGCAACTCGGCAGGTGCCTGTTTCTTCACGGCGACTGTACGAACCGCCGGATGAATCTGGAGGATCTGAAACAATATCGTGCCAATTGGAGCACAGATCGGCCTCGCGGTGCATGGAGCAAGGCATTGTATGATGGAGTTGATGCCTTGGGAATATCGAAAATTTTTCATGAACTCTATTTCCCCAACGAAGGCACCATTGCGAGATTGGTTCACCACCTCAATCTGGTATTTCCGCAATGGCGCGCCAATCTGGATCACTGCTATTTCGGCCACACGCATCGGCCTTTTTCCGGCCGCGAGCATGGCGGTGTAACGTTTCACAACACCGGTTCGGCAATCCGAGGGATGGGATTTCAGCCCCTCCTCTTCTCCGTCAATCTTGAACAACCATGAACTATGAATCCGATACTCCGGAGGATCCCGGAAAACGCAAAATCAACTGCTATTCTGGCGGTGAGGGGGGATTCATGGATTGGAATCAAAACCTTCGCGGGCGCTTGCTTGAGCCTCTCTTGATCAAGATGGCAAGAATCGGAATGAGAGGCAGTCACGTGACTTTTCTCTCCATGCTTGCAGGGCTTCTGTATTGTCCGCTTTTTCTCTTGGATCAAAAAGCAGCGGCATTCTTTATTTTATTTCTTCATGTCCTGCTCGATGGTTTAGACGGACCACTGGCACGATTCCGCGGACAAGCATCTGACCGAGGGTCGTTTACCGACACGATGGCGGATCAGGTAGTGGTCACCACAACCGCTCTCACCATGATGCATGCAGGTGCCGCCTCGGCATGGGCAGGCGGCAGTTATGTTTTTCTTTACGCCATCGTCGTCGCCTTTGCCTTCGCGCGTAACGCCATGGCGGCTCCATATTCGTGGCTTTTTCGGCCAAGATTTTTGGTGTTTCTTGCCTTCATGGTCGATTCGTATTTTTTGCCTGGGAGCCTTGAGGTGGTGTTGTGGATTTCCTCTTCTTTACTTGGCCTGAAATGTTTAAGCGGTTTCGTGAAAATCAGAAATCGAATTTGAGCGATACAAGTTTTGGATTTGTTGCCGCTTTCTCATAGGCGAATGCAAAAATGATTTATTCGGTTACAACTATCACTATAGTAATATTTGACTTCTTTTTGTATCATTTTTTTAGCGCAATCAAGTTACACGAAGCCAACGCAGAGAGATTCTAAGGGCTCGTATTTGTATTGTATTATAGTACTAGAATTCGCGGGAATTTTACGTTAAATCCTAGATCCAAAGTAGAGCGCCAGAAATTCGTTGCTAGGCTTTGATGTCAGCGAAGGGCGGCGTTATACTTCGGATTTCAGTTTAAATAAAAAATAATAATAAATACTACACTCGACTTGACACATATTGCTTTTATCATTAGTTTTGGTAGACATAAAACAGATTTACATATACAAAATGATGGATAACCAAACATGGAACTGTGTGAAGGATGATTGCAGGCAAGTGAAGACCATGGTACTTGGGTCGATCCAGCTTCTGGTCGCGATACTCTGTGTGATGGGGGCTGGCCTACTCCACGCACAGAACCTTGCGACCAACGGCGGGTTCGAGAGTGGACACACTTCGGGATGGGCTCATTCAACGGCTGGCAGTGGTCGAGCCACATTCGCGGCTGAGCTCTCCCAGCCCTATTCAGGCACCAGAGCCTTAAGGGTCGCGGTTACTGCTCTGGGTGCTGACCCTTGGAACATTCAAACCCTAGGCCCTACCTTCACAAATCTTGGCACTGGCCGAGAAACAACTATCACTTTCCGCGCCCGCGCCGCTGCGAACGGCACCCGCGTGCGCATGGTGATGCAAGACAGTTCGTATCAGTGGAGAGATTTCACACTCTCCACTTCATGGACCTATTTCATCTGGAATCATACCTCAGCTGAAGCCAGCCCGCGCCTCCGCATCCAATATCCTACCTTGGGAACTGTATGGCTTGATGACATTTCCGTCGTGGCTCATTCCACTCCAGCAAGCGGCATCCTCGTTACCCTTGATCCATCAATCCGTCATCAGATCATGGACGGGATCGGTGGCGCACTGACGTGGAATGCCAATCGTATCATTGACTTACCCACACAAAAACGCAACGAAGTCGAAAACATGCTTTTCGATGATCTCGGACTCGACATCATTCGTCTCAAGAATTGGTATTTCCCAGCGAACTACCCTACGAATAAATCCCCATCAAACATGGAGCCTTCATGGATGAGTGGCAACCACAAGGACAACAAGGCATTTTATGACATGGCTAAAAAAAATGGCCGCAACATTAGCGTCCTGTTATCCTCATGGACTCCGCCGCCGAATTTGAAAACCAACAACAGCTTGTATAATGGTGGCACGCTAAAGAGAATCAATGGGACTAGTGGGCGATACATGTACACCGAACTCGGGCAATATTGGATGGATTTGCTCGATAACACAACATGGGTTCCCGACTACCTGAGTTTCCAGAACGAGCCAGGCTGGGTGGCGGCTCATGAAACTGCCGTATTTGCGCCCACCGAAACAACAACATCCGCAGGATACGCACAGGCCATTGATGCGATTTACAATCGCATCAAAACTCGTCCCAAGGTGCCGATCTTAATCGGATCCGAAGCGGAAAATATGCAGGCCTTCCTTGCAGACATCGTTCCGCTACGAACCAGACCGCACGTTGGCATTTGCGCTTTTCATAATTACAATGTCGGCACGCCCACGGCAACCAATAGCGCTAGTGTGATTTCCGCGCTGAATAGTATCCGCAGTGAGACTACGAACGCAACGAGCGGTCGCCCGAACTGGATGTCCGAATTTTCCAAAGGCGAGTTTGACTGGCTCGACACAGCCCATTTGATCCACAATACCCTCGTCGAGGCGAATTCCTCTGCCTACATCTACTGGGCTCTAGCTTGGTCATCCGACACTACGCCTGCCACGGCACATTCAGAACGAGTGATTAGTCTAGATACTTCCGGAAATTACGCGCGCGGCAATACCTACTTCACGCTCAAACACTACGCCAAGCACATCTCCAGTGGCCACCAGCGCTTTGAAGTGACGAACGCCGCAGGCACAAACGAAAACATCCGCGCATCCGGTTTCATCAATCCAGCTGGCAACCAAGTCACCTTGATCGTCCTAAATACCGGTACTACTGACGATACCATTTCTCTCCGATTCCGCGGGCTCCCTGTCACCACAGCTACCGGATTTCGAACGAGACAGTTCGACATCGGCAGCTCTCCGTATCATTCGCTTGGCACGATAAATCTCGCCAACAATCAGACAATTTCCAAAAACTCCATTAACACCTACGTCATCAACCTCGCTGGCACGCTGAATCCTTATAATCCATCACTGCTACGCGTGGATGGCATTCGTCATCTTGGCAATCAAGTGGCAGTGACCATGCCTTCCCAGCCTGGCCAAAGATTCGTCCTGTGGAAATCAACCACCTTAGCCGCTGGATCCTGGCAGAGGGTAACCAATGCCGTCGCTACGGAATCAGATGGACAACTGATCTTGACCGACCCAACTCCAGGAACAAGCCGCGCGTTCTACCGCGTCGAACATGACTAATGTCGTTGAATCAACAATAGGTCTGTAGATGGCCACATCGAAATTTCCATAACAACGGATTGATTCCAAGATTCTTTCTTGCTAGCCTAGCCACCCTGTGAAGACGATTGCGTCTGTTGCAACATGAATTTTATTCGTTGCACCTCCCATAGTCATCTCTGCTGCTTTGTGGTACTGGGCAAACTTCCAAGTCTCGCTCCTGCGCTCCATTCTAAGCCGTAACCCAATCCATATTCTATGAATTCTGATTCACCATCATTTCTCGCCCTAGCCAGTCGCAGAACGTTCCTGCGCGGGCTTTCCGCAAGCGGGCTCTTGCTCGCAGCTCCCCGTGCCTTGGCGCAAGAGCCCGTCCTCGCATCGTTGCGCACACTGGCGGACGGAAAACCTTTGATCGGAGCCTCCGTTCAAACCCAGTTCGACAAGATTTACACCCCAGAGGAACTGAATCTCCTCAAGACTCAGTTCGATAGCGTCACGCCAGAGAACTGCATGAAGTGGCCGTATCTTTGCCCCAAAGAAGGCACCTACCGTTTCGAACCAGTCGATCGGCTCGTGGACTTCGCGATGCAGAACAAACAACGCGTGGTGGGGCACACCTTGATCTTTAACCGCGATGGAAACTATCCCACTTGGCTGCTCCGCGACGGAGAGAAAGAGGCCGATGCAAAGCTGGTGTGGAAACGGGTCGAAGATCACGCCACGAAGCTGATGTCGCGCTACGCTGGTCGAATCGACTCATGGGACGTACTCAACGAATTCATCGAAGTGCCAGCCCCCGGATATCGCGTGACCGATCTCACTCGGATTCTCGGCGCGGATTATCCCGTGCGTCTCTTTAAGCTCGCTGCCGAGATCGACCCAAAGGCGAAGCTCACCTACAATGATTTTGCCGTCGAAAGACCAGATCGTCTCAAAGCCATCTTGGCCTTCGTGCGTTCTCTCCGCGACAAGGGCTGCAAGGTCGATGTCGTTGGCAGCCAAAGCCATCTGGAACTTGGCGACAAAACAGCGGCAAACCTCAATGCCATGATCAAACAATTTGCGGCAGAAGGTTTCCGATGCGCCCTGACCGAACTCGACATCGATGTGATTCCAAGGGCGCAGCATTGGAACACGAAAGCCCGCGAACAATCGATCAAACCGAATCCTTACGCGGACGGCTGCCCAGCTGATGTTCTCGAAAGACAGGCTACCATGTATCGCGATGTCATGGATGCCGTGATTTCCAACGTCAAACACGTCGATCGCGTGACGATGTGGGGAATCAGCGACCGCCACAGTTGGCTAAATAAATGGCCTTGGGTGCGAGTCAACCACGGCCTGCTTTTCGACCGCGAAGCGAAACCCAAACCCGCTTTCCATGCGTTTGCGAAGGCATTAGGCAAAAAGTGAATCGACTTCTACAAAGCCATCGAGAATCAACAACTTTTCTTCTAAGAAACTCTCGTTTCGTGTGTCGTATGAGCATGAAAATTCATAAAATCGCAGCCCTGCTCACTTTCGTCCCCGACATGCTTGCGGCAGCACCATCCCTGAAACTGGAACTCGTCGGGCCCAAAGATGTTGTAAAAATTGACCAGCAACAACTCGAATTGGTCGCCGCGCTGCCCGAAACACTGAAGGAATATGAGCGTTTGTCACAGATCATCAAAGCCGATCGTAAGGCCATGCAGGAGTGCCAAGAGGCAATGGCAGTCGCCAAATCTCTCAAGCAAGGAATCGACCTCACACTCCGCTTCACCAACACAGGCAAATCACCCGTGAAAATTCAATACGGGCCTGATACCAGTAAGAATCTGCTAAACGTGGAAGGTCCCGGCGCTGTCGCCATGCCTTTCAACGGTCCGATCACTGCGGATTACCGGATGCCCGATCCCACCACAATCGCGCCTGGTGAAACCAAGGAATTCACCATATCCGATCTTTCCTTTGGCACCCGAGACCTCAGCCGGTGGTTGGTTGCCAAACCGGGCTCCTACACCGCCAGCGTGACATTCACCACCACCATAAAAGAGGAGAAAGTCGAACTCTCTTCCAACCAAGTGACCTTCGAGGTGAAGGCAGAATAACAAGCGTACTTTCTCCAGGCATCTGTTTCCGCCATTGTTTTCTAAGGATTTTCCACTTCATGTGTCATACTAAGACCCCATCATCATTATGAAAAAACTCGCACTTACCAGCCTATTGATTTCCGCCGCTAGCGCCGATACCGCGCTGACCATTTACAACCAAAACCTTGCCGTGGTTCGAGAGACCGTTCCTCTGAATCTCAAGGCGGGGGAAACGGCGGTCAGCTTCGACCGTGCAACAGCTCAGGTTCTAGCCGATTCTGTCGTGTTACGCGACCCCAGTGGCAAGATCGGTTTCTCGATTTTAGAACAAAGTTATCGAAATGATCCCGTGAGTCGCTCGCTACTTCTGCGGCACTTTGAAGGGCAGGAAATTGATTTTCGCACCGTCTATCCCGATGGCAAAGTCGAGGTGAAATCGGGAAAAATCATCCGCTCTGGTCATGTTCCCGTCGGACAAGCGCAGGATCCGATCATCGAGGTCGAAGGCAAACTGCGCTTCCAGCTTCCCGGTGAACCACTTTTTCCCGCACTGGATGACGGCGCCATCCTCCGCCCGACCCTCGGCTGGGCAATCAAAAGTCCCGCCGATGCTAAGTTCGATGCACAACTCTCCTACCTCAGCCACGGCTTTTCTTGGGAGGCGGATTACAACATCGTCGCTCCAGAAAAAGGAGAAACCGTCTCGTTGACCGGCTGGGTGACCGTCAATAACAACAGCGGCACTGCCTTTCAAAATGCGATGGTCAAGCTCGTGGCTGGCGAGGTAAACATCGTGCGCCCCAATCCGCCGATGGGCTCCTCGATGCGTGGAGAAAGGATGATGGCCATGGCCGATGCCGCGCCGGCAGTTACGGAAAAGGCCTTCGATGACTTCCATCTTTACACTCTGCAACGCCCGCTGACGATTCGCGACAAGGAAACCAAGCAGGTCGAATTCCTGCGCGCTCCTGCCATGAAGGCGAAGAAAAAATACATTTACGATCCTGCCTCCATGCGCTTTTTCGGTGGAGGAGCCCCGCAGACTCATCCCATGCAAGGTCAGGAATTTCCCAAAGATGTGGCGATCTACTGGGAGTTCAAAAACGAAGAAGCCAACGGTCTTGGTGTGCCGCTGCCAGCCGGACGCATGCGCTTCTATCGCTCCGATGACAAGGACGGCAATCTCGAATTTGTCGGCGAAAACAACATCGACCACACCCCGCGTAATGAAGAAGTTTCCCTCTACACCGGCAATGCCTTCGACCTTGTGGGAGAGCGAAAAATCGTCAATTTCCAGATCGACAATCGCGCCGAATGGATGAAAGAAACCATCGAAGTCACGGTGAAAAATCGATCCAAAGAACCGAAAGAAATCATCGTCCGCGAGCACCTCTGGCGCTGGCTCAACTGGACGATTGAAGATGCCTCCATGCAGCACGAAAAGAAAGACGCGCAGAAAATCGAGTTCACCGTAAAGCTCGCTCCGGACGAGGAAAAGAAAGTCACCTACACCGCTCACTACACGTGGTAGTTGATCGCCGCCGAACCATCAGCACTGCGATCAACCGCGCAGCACTAGTATACTGTAACATTTAAAACTTCGGATAAAGTCGAGATAGTTTTATTCTGGCTTTTTCGTTGGTAAACTGCCAATTAACGGGTGCACCACGGTTGTTGCGGGTGGCTTGCCAAG
>JAIYDP010000486.1 GCA_027487435.1 Verrucomicrobiaceae bacterium
ACTGACTGTCAGTGTTGGCATCGTCATCAAATAGGGCAGACCACTTCGTGCATTTCCCCATTCATAAACATTACCATCCTCGGTTTCGATTACCACTGTCGGTTCCAGTCCGCCAGGTGCGATGTAACGTGGCACTTGAATGGTTCGCGTCGCAGCAGTAGTGCCAACTGTAAAATTGTTGCCAGGAACAGTAACGAGATCAATAGCAGGACCATTCGGAGTTCGAATCAAAGATGTTACATCAATCGAGCCCTTCGCTCCCTGCGTTCCCGCGATTGTAGCGGAAAAAACCGAAGTCTGTGCGGTGTTGGTTACATTCACTGTGGTCGGCAAAAATGACGCAGCAGAAATCCACACCTCTGGTTGTGCTTGTGCTCCCGTGCGAATGTTGAAAACCACCTTTCCTTGATCATCACTATAGCCACCAATGCAAATGTAGAGCGCTTGTCCGGATGTGACTTGGAACGTGAGTGAACTTTCACCAAAGCCCGATGTTTCATCATCATTCAATCCAAAGAGGGTGCCAGTTACCCCTAACTGGCTGGTCACGCGCATGACCGTATCCACCTCGCTACCATACGTATTGAAATTGACCCATCCACTGCTTGGCGCCGTCCATTGCCACCAGATGGTCGAGCCGAATTCACCATTCAATGTATTCTCACCCGACTGGATTGTCGCATCCACATTCGATGTTGTGATTGTGTAATAAGACCCCGTAACGACAGTGCGGTTCGCATAGAGGTCATTCGCCGGAGCAACGGCAAAAGCCATAGAGGTCATCGATAAGACCAGTGCAATGCACGC
This sequence comes from Verrucomicrobiaceae bacterium, assembly GCA_027487435.1. Taxonomy (GTDB): domain Bacteria; phylum Verrucomicrobiota; class Verrucomicrobiia; order Verrucomicrobiales; family Akkermansiaceae; genus UBA956. The sequence goes on from JAIYDP010000486.1 coordinate 808, forward strand.
TCGGACCACGGCACAATATTCCAAAACCTTCATTGCTCTATGCAGTCTGATTTTTTTCGTAGAGCAAGCAAATTTTTTTTATCATTTATGATTGCGCAAAGTCGATTTATCGCTATTCTCCCGCGCGCTATGTTTTGATCGTAAAGACTTAGCGAAATTCAATTCCTCCAAAAAATATGAACTTTGCACGTATAACTTCTCCTATGAATCGATTTCTCGCTGTATTTTCAGTGATTCTCGCAACCTCATCTCCTCAATTCGTTTTCGCTCAATCGGCACCAGCTACAGTATTTTTGGATGTAGATGCAGCCTTTTTGAAGGATATGAACGTTGCCTTCGTTGCCCGTGATCGGATTTCCAGAGCAGGCTCCGTCGATCAAATGTTCTTTCTCGGCACAAATCCAGCGGGATACCCTGCGGTTGATATCGTGGGGTATAGCGGCGGTTTTGTTGGCTCTTCTAGCTATGACTTTTCCCTGGAATATTCGGCTAGCAACCAAACGTATAGCTTCGGCCTCACCAATGGCAGTGTTTCTGGTAATGCCACATTCCGCCCTAACGGAGCCAATAGCACCATCAAATATGACGCTTCCTTAAAGGATCTCGATTACAATATCATTCATGTTTATGGCGTATCTACTTCTTCAGGTTCATCGATGTCATTTAGCGATCTGGTTTTTTTGCCAGGTGCAAACTTGGTGACTTCTGGTCTTTTAGAAACATCTGGTGTGGCGAGTGCTTCGGGCAATCAATACTATGATCAGTGGCTTGCAGCACCGACTGGAGTCAACCTCGCTGATTATGATTGGGCGATGAAAGCACGTGTCCAATTAAACACGACAACGAATCCTAGCAGCGGCGAAGGAATCAAATTTGAAATCTCGACCAAAAAGGGAATCTTCCAAAACAGCGTGGTGATTCCTGAGCCATCAAGCATCTTGCTGAGTCTCGCGAGCGTGCTTGCCATCGTCGCAAGACGTAAGCGGAACTGATTCTGCTCATCTTGCCACCATCAGGTAAGCTGCCTGAAGCAAAATTCCGATCAAAAAACCTCGCCCCATCCGGCGGGGATTTTTTTATCCGAGATCCGCAGTAGAGCGCCAGAAAGTCGCTGCGAAGCTTTGCTGTGCAAGGCCTTTCAATGCCGCATTGGGCTGCCTCCAATGACGTCTAAAATGGATGGTGCGAATGGCTGCGTTAGAGGTCGGATTTCGGGTTGAAGAAAAAAATGAAAAAAATGAAAATAATTCTTGACGTTGTTACTAGATTGATGCAGATTACGCGCGTCACAATGTGACGAGGCGATCCGATCAACAAGCTTCAGGTTTTGGGTTTTTCCTAGGCTGTATGATCGGGTCGCTTTTTTTATAGTTCGAATGCTTGGTTTCTTTTGATCGAACTCGAGTAATTTTAGGTTTGAAGAGATCGGCAAATCCATGCAATGCGGGTGGCCGCAGATTCTTGTTCTAGCAACATCTGACGCTGGTCGGGATCATGGAAAAATTGATGGCTTACCGCATCGGCAAGGATCACCGGATCATCGGTGCGATTGAGCATTTCCATGACCGTCTTTTGGACTTCTTCGGGAAGATCGAGGATGGCATCTTCTACGAAACCACGCAAGGTCGCGGTAGCGCTTGCTGCTTGTTCTGCGGGGTGAAATACCGAAGGAATAGGTTCGATTTCTGCGTAAGGATACGACTTGCCCGGGAGCCAGCGGGTGAAACGAACACGCATGATGCCGTGAAGAATCAGATGCGACGTGCCATCTTCTTGCGTATGTGAGGCGCGAACCATACCGATAGTCCCAATGTCACAGGCGCGTTCTTCATCATCGGCTGCCGTTGGCAAGGCTCGGGCGACGGCAAAAAAACAATCAGCTTCGATGGCTTCTTGCAACATGGTGCGGTAGCGTGGTTCAAAGATGCGCAGTGGCAGGCCGCCATGGGGGAAGAGTGTGCAGTCGGGCAGGATCATGACACCGACTTTGCTGGGCAGTTGAATTGCGTTCATGAGGAAGGTTAGAGACGTGTATTTGTGGTGGCGGTGCCAGTGAGAATGCCTTTTCTTGAGGGTGATGTAACAGCCGAAATAAGAATCTTGGTATTAGGATGCCATGAAGTATTGTCGAGCTTGGCAAGAGCAGTGGTCAGGTTGCCGGAGAACAGGAGTTGTCGTGCGACGCGTTTGATTTCAGATCGCAGCTCGGGAGAGAATGCTGCACGTTTGAGGCCAACTATGTTTAAACCTGCGAGATGGTTGTGACCATGTGCCAAGCAGTAGGGGGGGACATCTTGGCTGATGGCCGAGTTTCCTTGAACGATGGAGTAGTTACCAATATGAATGAATTGGTGAAACACGGCCCCGCCGCCAAGAAATGTTTTATCGCCCACTTGAATGTGTCCAGCGAGCAGCACGTTATTCGCGATTACGTTGTGATTGCCCATGGAAACATCGTGCGCGAGGTGAACGCCAGTCATAAGAAAATTTCCTTCTCCGATCAATGTATTTCCGCCTGCAACGGTGCTACGATGGATGGTGACATATTCACGCAAGGTATTGCCACTGCCGATCATAACACCCGACTCGATGGTGGGATCGAAATGCAGATCTTGTGGGTCTGCGCCAACGACCGAGCCCCAACCAATTTTGCAACCAGTGCCAATCTTGGTGTTGCCGCGCAGGGAGACGTGGCCATCAATGTAGCAACCATCAGCAATCTGCACGGGGCCATCGATGACGGAATAGGTTCCGATGTGTACATCGTTGCCGATGTTGGCCGAGGGATCAATTACGGCAGTGGGATGAATGTTGGCAAAACTCACGGTGGAAGGAATTTGGCATGAAAGTGGCATTGGGAAAGCAGAAAGATGGAAAAGGCGCACTTTGCTGTTGATCAAGCAGTCGTTGATGCAGTAGTTTCTCGCCCCTATGTCAGAACGTAAATCACTTGAAGAACGCCAGCAAATGTCCGATTTGGAGCGATTGCGCCACAGTTGTGCGCACGTGATGGCAACCGCGATTTTGCGTTTATGGCCGGATGCGCAGTTTGCCTACGGTCCGCCGATTGATCAGGGGTTCTACTATGACTTCGAGATGAAACATCGTCTCACACCGGATGACTTTGCGGCGATTGAAGCGGAAATGCGTAAAATCTCCAAAGAAAATCAAAAATTTGAACGCCGAGTGCTCAGTCGAGAAGAAGCAAAAGCGATGGCGGAAAGCGGCCGTCTGGGTGGTCTTTCTGAGCGGCCCGGCAATGCATCACGTTTCAAGCTCGACTTGATCGACAAAATTCCCGAAGGAGAGGAAATATCTTGTTTCCAGAATGGTGAATTCATCGACCTCTGTGCTGGACCGCACGTCGGCTATAGCGGCAAGTGCAAGAATGTGAAATTGATGTCCGTTTCGTCGTCATTCTACATGGGCGATCCCGCAAAAGGCCAATTGCAGCGATTGTATGGCACGGCTTTTGAATCGAAAGAATTGTTAGAGGAGCACTTGTTGCGCTTGGAAGAAGCAAAAAAACGCGACCATCGCAAGCTAGGTCGCGAGCTTGGTTTGTTTCATATTGATGAGATGGTCGGCCAAGGGTTGATTTTATGGAAACCCAAAGGCGCTCTGGTGCGCAGGGCATTGCAGGATTTCATCACTGCTGAATTAGACAAACAGGGCTACTCCCAAGTATTCACACCTCACATTGGCAAGCTTGATTTGTATCGCACCTCTGGGCATTTCCCATACTACCAAGAAAGCCAATTTGCGGTGATTCCTGAACGCAGCATCTTAGAAAAACTTGCTGACGAAGATGCAACTTGCGCGACTTTGCTCAATGGTCTGGAACGTGGTGAATACGAAGGTTATTTGTTGAAGCCCATGAATTGTCCTCATCACATCAAAATCTATTCCTCAGAGCAACGATCCTATCGCGATCTTCCTGTGCGCTTGGCAGAATTTGGCACGGTGTATCGCTGGGAGCAATCGGGCGAACTGGGTGGTATGACCCGTGTACGTGGGTTCACCCAAGATGATGCGCATTTGTTCTGCACACCAGATCAAGTGGCGAAGGAAGTTGAGGGCTGTTTGGATCTAGTAAAAAAGGTCTTAGGAACTTTGGGAATGAACGAATATCGTGTGCGCTTGTCTTTGCGGGATCCTGATTCCGATAAATACGTCGGTGATCCAGCCAACTGGGACAAAGCCGAGTCTGCGCTGCGTGCTGCTGTGAAAACTCTCGGTGTACCCTACACGGAAGAGCCGGGTGAAGCGGCATTTTACGGACCGAAAATCGACTTCGTGGTGCGCGATGTGATTGGTCGTGACTGGCAGCTCGGTACGGTGCAAGTGGATTACAATTTGCCCGTTCGCTTCGAGTTAAGTTATATCGGAGAAGACAATCGTCAGCATACGCCGGTCATGATTCATCGCGCGCCGTTTGGTTCGTTAGAGCGTTTTACCGGACTATTGATCGAGCATTTTGAAGGGAAATTTCCTGTTTGGCTTGCTCCTGAACAATGCCGTGTGCTGCCCATTTCTGACAAAACGGTCGAGTTTTCAGCTGAAGTGACCCAAGTCTTAGCCGAAGCTGGACTGCGCGTGAGCATGGATCGCACATCGGACAAAATTGGAGCTAAGATTCGCAATGCGCGTTTGGAACGCATTCCCTACATGCTGATCATCGGCCAAAAGGAACTCGAAGAAGGCTTGGTCTCGGTGCGCCATCGCGATCAGGATGACTTGGGTACCATGCCTCTGGCGGAGTTCGTGGACAAACTCTCCAAGGAAAATCGTGAGCGAAGCTTGTCTTTCTCTTAAGCCCGAGTTCCGAAGTAGAGCGCCAGAAAGTTGCTGCTAGGTTTTGATGTGCTAGGCGTTTCATGGTCAGTGGGCTGCATCCAACGATGCTGCTACCAATGCCTGAAATGCCTTGCGCGACAAATGATTGCGGCGAATGGTGGCGTTAGACTTACGATTTCGGGTTGAGAAGAAGTTTTGGGTAATTTACGAAAAATCCTAGAGAGCATCTGACTCTCCTGAGATATTCTATGCTGGGGCTAAGGGCCTTGCTTCTTAGCCTAAGATTTTTTTCCAAGCGTGCACTTGTTCCATTACGATGCGGGGATTCGGGCAACCAGGATTCGTCCTTGCTGCCAAGGCTCGATCCAAGTGAAATATCTCCGCCGTGTCGTCACCATAGCATTCGCTTATCGCACGAAGATTGATGAGGTTCAACGGCGTGGAGCTTGCAATCGATTCCGCAACTGCTTTGCCGACCAATTCATGCGCATGCCGAAATGGTACGCCGCGCTTGACCAAGTAATCCGCTAGATCCGTAGCTAACAACATCGGATCCGCCGCCGCCATGGAACAGCGATCTTCTCGCATCCGCATCGCCGCGATCATCTCTGTGTTCACTGCTAATGCCAGCGTCAGTGTATCCACGGAATCGAACAAGGGTTCTTTGTCCTCCTGCAAGTCCCGATTGTATGTCAGTGGCAAGCCTTTTAGCGCAGTCAACAGGGACATCAAGTTCCCCACCAAACGTCCAGTCTTCCCTCGCGTTAGCTCGCAAACATCGGGGTTTTTCTTTTGCGGCATTAACGATGAACCGGTCGTATGCGCATCTGCCAATGAGGCAAAGGCAAATTCCGCACTGCACCATAGAATCAAATCCTCGCTCAAACGCGAAAGGTGCACACCGCAGAGCGCAATGGCAAAAATCAATTCCGCGATGTAATCCCGATCCGCGATCGCATCCATCGAATTCTTTGTCACATCTGCAAAACCGAGTTCGGCGGCAATCGCGTGCCGATCCAGATTGATCGTCGATCCAGCCAAAGCACCAGAGCCTAGCGGCGAGATATTGATACGTTTTCGACCATCAGCAAGACGCGAAACATCTCGCTCTAACATTTCCACATACGCCAAAAAATGATGCCCCGCGGTCACTGGTTGCCCACGTTGCAAATGCGTATAGCCCGGCATGATCGCGCTTGCATAACGCTCCGCTTGCTCCACTAACACTCGCTGCAAATCACGCAACCCCTTCGTCAAGGAATCAGTCGCCGCCCG
>JAIYDP010000202.1 GCA_027487435.1 Verrucomicrobiaceae bacterium
CAGCAAGTGCAGCGGGGTTCCGGCGGATGTAAATGGGCTTCCAGCAAGTGCAGCGGGGTTCCGGCGGATGTAAATGGGCTTCCAGCAAATGCAGAGGGCTTCCGGCGAATGTAAATGAGCTTCCAGAAAGTGCAGCAAGCTTCCAGCGGATGTAAATGGGCTTCCAGCAAATGCAGCGGGGTTCCGGCGGTTGTAAATGGGCTTCCAGCAAATGCAGCGGTGTTCCGGCGGATGTAAATGGGCTTCCGGACGATGTCGATGATGCGTTATCGACATTTCCGCATGTTCGTTGCTCTTTAGGAATTGCTTTGTGGCGTGGATATCGCGGAGATTCATTGGGGGATTTTGCTTGCGCCTTGCGGAAAGGTAGCTACGTTGCGCCGTCGTCTTTTTTCCGTTCGTTCAGGGATGGGGTAGGGCGTTCGAGAACAACCACTTTTTTATTTTGGCCTTCTGGGATGCATTCAAACGTTGGAAGTTGGCTCAAAAAGGCCTATCTTCTGGAAAAAAGCGTCGCGTTTACGACGGAGACGACCGCTTTACCGCCAAACTTGATCATAATCTCTGGCTGAATTGGATGCTTTACGTTGCTTTCCTTATGGGAATGTTGGTGATTCTTCTCCCAGAAGTGCCTCATGACCAAGCGTCTTGGAAGCAATGCAGCGCAGCGACGATCCTCTCACTAGCGGCGGTCTTTGTGACCAAAGCAGGCAATACCAAGGGGCGCGCTAACAATTCCACGGTCGTGCTAGTGCTGGGCGTCAGTCTTGTGCAGTTGTTGATTCTTCGTCTGATTTGTCAGTGGGTGGACAACTCCGATTGGTATCCTTCCTTTAAGCTTCTGCTGAATCCCTTTGCGCTGGCTCCAGCCATTACTGCTGTACTTTTGGGGCGCAGAGAGGCTACGTTTACCACAGTTTTTGTTAGTATTGCAGGGTGTTTGTTAGTTCCTGAGGAGCACATCATTTCGTTTCTCGTCATGAGTCTCGTTTGCGGCATGGCGGCGACCATGATGACCTATAAGGTGCGACGTCGGGCTGAAATCTTACGCGTCGGCCTTGTCACGGGGGCGCTGGCCTTGGTTCTTGCTTTGATCTTTGGGCTTTTGCTCGAAACGACCGCAGCAGACACGTCGTTTTTGTATCGATCCATACCTGCCATCGCGACTTTTTTATCGGCTTACCTCACGTCTCTGTTGATTAGTGGGTTTCTTCCTTTGCTCGAGAGCACGTTTTCCACCACCACTGATATTAGTTGGTTGGAGTTGGGCGACTTGAATCACCCCTTGCTCAAGCGCCTGCAACTGAACGCACCGGGCACATTCCATCACAGCTTGGTCATGGCATCGCTGGCGGAAGCGGCGGCGGAGTCCATTGGTGCCAATGCCGCGATGTGCCGAGCGTGCGCGTATTTTCATGACGTCGGAAAACTCAGCAAGCCTGATTATTTCATCGAAAATCAAGCCGATGATTCGACCAATCCGCACAATGCCCTCACGCCAAACATGAGTGCTTTGGTCATCATCGCCCACGTGAAAGACGGTGTTGATCTCGCTCTCAAATACAAACTCAATCATCGGATCATCGATGCCATTCGCGAACACCACGGTGACACCTTGGTCTTTTATTTTTATCGCAAAGCACAAGAACAGCTTCTCGCTGAACAGGAAAAGGTCGATAAAGGCTTGGGCAATAGCGAGGATCTGCCTTACGTCGATGAAAAGAATTTCCGCTATCCGGGCCCGCGGCCACGATCCAAGGAAACGGGCATTCTCAGTTTGGCGGATGCCGTGGAAAGCGCCTCACGTAGCATCAAGAAGCCTACTCCCGTAAAAATCCGCGCATTGGTGGATGACATCGTAAAATCTCGTTGGGCCGATGGACAGCTCGATGATTGCCCGCTGACCATGCGCGATCTGACAAAAATCCGCGAAAGCTTCGCTCATACCCTGCGCAGTATGCTCCACACCCGCATCAGTTACAAAACGGAAGATGGCTCAGATCGCAAAACCAGAGGCGGACAAGCGACAGAGCGCGACATGATCGCAATCGGAGATTCGACCAAAGAGAAAACGAAGGAGCCATGATCGGCATAGATCTGCAAAATCATCAAACCGAAGTCCCGCTCTCAGCAAGCTTTTTTCGTTGGGTGGAAAGCATTCTGCCGCTTGCCTACCAAGCCGTTGTGGCTGTTTCTTTGCCATCGGCGGTCATCCATGAGATTTCCATGCTCGATATTGCCTTGATCGATCAAGCCGCCAGCGATCAGGCTCACCGGCAATTCATGGACATCCCCGGGGCAACGGATGTCATCACGTTTCCCTACGGCGAATTGCTCGTCTGTCCAGCGGTGGCCGTGCAACAAGCTGCGGAGCACAACGAACCACTCTGGAGGGAAATCTTCCGCTACATCGTACACGGCATGCTTCACCTTGCCGGATTCGATGACCTCAACCCTAACGATGCGGAAATCATGCACCAGCAACAAGAAGACATCATTCGTGCGCTTCCTCCCTTTCAGTAGAGTAGTGAGCAGCGCAGCGGCAACACCGCCCGTTGCTCCCTACTCTACTTCATTCTTTCATGCCACGGGAAATGGATTGACCTACCCCTTGTTTTTCCTCACTTTTCTCGTGTGGATGTTTCCCATACGAAGCCATTTTCCCGCGATCATTTTTATGAAAAAATTCATTCCATTCTCATCGGATCTTCACGGAAGCAATGAATGGTTTCGTTTATGCCTCAAACCATGAATTTACAAAACGACATCCCGCGCCACATCGCCATCATCATGGATGGCAATGGTCGTTGGGCCAAGACCCGCGGCCTTCCTCGCGTCCAAGGCCACCGCGCTGGCGCTGAGTCCATCCGCGAGATCATTGATGCCGCGAAGGAACTCGGTGTTGAATACGTCACACTCTACGCCTTTTCCTCGGAAAATTGGAGCCGTCCTTCCTCTGAGATCACTGCGTTGATGAGATTGCTCGAACAATTTCTCGAATCAAAACGCAAGGACTTGATGCGCCAGAATGTCCGCCTGCTCGCCATCGGTCAACTCCATCGCCTCCCACCCGCGACGCGAAAAAAACTCGACCAAGTCATCGAGCAAACCAAAGACAACACCAGCCTCACCCTCGTTCTGGCATTGTCTTACGGATCTCGCGAGGAAATCGTCGATGCCGTTCGCAGCATCGCGCAAGCCGTAGCCGATGGCTCGCTCCAGCCCGGCGAAATCGAAGCCTCACATATCGCTGATTCCCTCTACACCGCAGGCATGCCGGATCCAGATTTGCTCATCCGCACCTCCGGCGAAATGCGCGTTTCCAATTTCCTGCTCTGGCAAATCAGTTACGCGGAGATCGTGATTTTCGATAAATATTGGCCAGACTTCCGTCAGGGCGATCTCTTTGAGGCCGTCGCTCAATACCAAAAACGCCACCGCCGCTTCGGCGCTCTCTAACGGATAGTCATGGCTCGTATGATGGCAGAAGCCGATTGGCACTACCCCGCCGAATTGCCGGTCGTGGAATGCAGACCTGCCATTCTTGAGGCTCTGCGCCACCATGATGTCGTTGTCGTCGTCAGCGAGACGGGATCAGGAAAAACCACGCAACTCCCGAAAATGGTCGCCGAGGTGTTGCAGGAAATTTACGCCGACAAAATGCGACTCGTTGGCGTGACCCAACCACGACGCATCGCTGCCGTCAGTGTCGCTCGCCGCGTCGCCGAAGAAATCAAAGTCCCTCTCGGCGATTACGTCGGCTATCAAGTCCGCTTCGATGAGAAACGTTCCGCCGCCACGCGGATCAAGTTCATGACCGATGGCATCCTACTCGCCGAAACCCAAGGCGATCCCTCGTTGAAAAACTACGATGCCATCATCCTCGACGAAGCCCACGAGCGCTCGCTCAATATCGACTTCCTGCTCGGCTACCTTCGCGATTTACGCCAGCGCCGCCCGAATCTCAAAATCGTCATCTCTTCCGCCACACTCGATGCCGGTGCTTTTGCGGAATTTTTCCGCAGCAGCGATACCCCAGTGCCCATCATCGTTTCCGCCGGTCGCACCTTTCCCGTAGACGAGCGCTTTCTGCCGCCATGGGAAGACGAGGAATGGACGCAGCACATCGCCCGTGCCGTCGATGACCTTTCCCGCACCGATCCCACTGGCGACATCCTCATTTTCCTCCCCGGCGAACGCGAAATTCGCGAGTGCGCCGACATCCTCGATGGCCGCAACTGGCCACGCACCGAGGTCTTGCCGCTCTTCGCCCGCCTCGGCATCGCCGAACAACAACGCATCTTTTCGCCCGGCTCCCTGCGCCGCATCATCCTCGCCACCCACGTCGCGGAAACCTCCCTCACCATCCCGCGCATCACCAGCGTGATCGATACTGGCCTCGCTCGCATCAGCCGCTGGAGTGCTGCCCGTGGTGTGCAGCGTTTGCTCGTCGAGCCCATCAGCAAGGCCAGTGCCAGACAGCGCAAGGGCCGCTGCGGGCGGGTCAAAGCTGGCATCTGCATCCGTCTCTACAGCGCCGAGGACTTCGAGGAACGCCCGGAATTCACCGACCCAGAAATCCGCCGCAGTTCCCTCGCTGGCGTCATCCTCCGCATGATTTCCCTCGGCCTGCCGGACATCGATGCATTTCCGCTCATCGATCCTCCCACCCCCAAGGCCGTGGCCGAGGGCTATCGCAGCCTGCGTGAAGTCGGAGCCATCACCAAAGACCGAAAACTCACCGACGATGGCGCGCAAATGTCCCGCATGCCCGTGGACCCGCGCCTCGCCCGCATGCTGCTCGCCGCCCGCCAGGAAAACTGCCTCTACGAGCTGCTCCCCGTGATCGCCTCGCTCGAAAGCCAAGATCCACGCGAACGCCCCGCCGAAAAAATCGCCGCCGCCGATGCCGCCCACGCCCGTTGGAAAAACAACAGCTCCGATTTCCTCTCCATCCTCCACATCTGGCTCGACCTCGCTCGCTTCCGCGAAAAAAACGGCAACTGGCGCCGCAACGCCCTGCGCAAATTCTGCGCCCAGCATTTCCTCAGCTTCCGCCGCGTCCTCGAGTGGGCCAACGTCCACGATGAACTCCGCGAGCTGCTCACCCGCGATCTGCGCTGGCAAATCCCGCCGCCGCGCATTTCCCCACCCACCGATGCCCAGCCCGCCTCGCCCGTGGCCAGTTTTCCCGCCCTCCACGATCCTTTCCATCGTGCCATCCTCGCCGGCGTGCCGCGCCAATTTGCCCTCTGGGATCTCCAAGAAAAAACCTACCGCATCGCCAGCGGCGGCACCTGCGCCCTATTTCCTGGTTCCACCCTCTTTGGCGGCAAACGTCACGACTGGCTCCTGGTCATGGAAGTCGTGGAAACATCTCGCCTCTACGCCCGCCGCGCCGCTCACCTCGATCCCGCATGGGTCGAGCAAGTCGCCCCGCACCTTTGCAGCTACCGCTACAGCCACGGCGCATGGGATCCCGCCCAAGGCGCCGTGTATGCCCGCGAGACCGTGCTTTGCGCCGGCATGGTGCTGGCAAAAGACCGCCGCGTCCACCTTGGTCGTATCGATCCCGCCGCCGCTCGCGAAGTCTTCATCCGCGAAGCTCTGATCCTCGATGGCATCACCGCCCCTTGTCCCAGCCTGCAAACACTGCGCGCCCTCCACGATGAGGTCAAAGCCCTAGAAATCAAACTCCGCCGCCCTGAGCATTTCTGGAGCGAGGAGAAAATCTTCGCCTTCTTTGATGCCCACATCCCACCCGATCTCTGCACCGCCAAGGCCTTTCACCAATGGCGCGCCCAGCACGAAGCCACCATCACCCCCACCCTTGCCGATGTTGTTTGGGACATCGATGCCCTCGGCCTCGTCGATGATTTCCCCGATACTCTCAGCCACCAAGGCGAGGAATATAGCATCTACTACGCCATGCAGCCCGGTGCCGCAGACGATGGCGTGACCATCGGCGTCCACATCGATCAACTGCAAAACTTCCCCGACCACCTCGCCGAATGGGGCGTGCCAGGCCACCTCGCCCACCGCGTAGAATTTCTCGTCCGCCACATGCCCAAGGAATTTCGCAAAGCCTGCCAACCCATCACCTCCTTCGTCGATGACTTTTGCGACCTCTGGGCCCGCGCGCCCAAGACCCAAAGCCTCCGCACCGCCCTTGCCGATGCCGTCCGCGCCCGCGTGCGCTTCCATGTCCCCGAGAGCGATATCGAACTCGCCGCCCTGCCCGCCGAGCACCAGGTAAAATGCTGGATCTGCGACGACGACGGCCAAGAACTCGCCATCGGCACCGACGTATCCCAGCTCCGCGAAAAACTCCAGCCCTACCTCCGCGAGCGCCTCATCGAGCATGCGAATGCCGATTGGCAATCCTCCGGTCACACCACCTGGCCCATCGATCTCCCCACCCACGTCCCCAGCACCGGCGGCATCGCCTACCCCGGCCTCATCGATGAAGGAAAATCCGTCGGTGTCACCGCCAACCATTGCCCCGCCACCGCCGCATTTCACCATCGCCTCGGCTGCGCCCGCCTGCTGATGCTCGCCCAGCCCGACCAAGTCGCCTACCTCACCAAAAACTTCCCCATCGGCCTCGCCGCCCGCGTCGAACTCCCGCGCCTCGGCGCCGATGGCACCACCCTTGAGCAACTCATCCTCCTCACCGCCCAAGGATCGCTCGGCACCATGCCCCGCACCGCCGCCGACTTCGCCGCCATCGCCCAAAAAGCCCGCGGCGACTGGCACGAATCCGCCAAACCCCTCGGCCAAGCCCTCGACGCCATCGTCTCCACCGTGCCCGCCCTCCGCACTTGGTGCCAAGCGCAAAACAAGCATCCCCACCTCGCAGAAATCGCCCACGACGAAGAGCAGCACCTCGCCTGGTTGCTGAGAAAATCCTTCGTCCTCCGCGCCACCCACGCCACCCTGCGCGACTACCCCCGCTACCTCCGCGGCATCCAAGTCCGTCTCGACCGACTAAAAAGTCTGCCCATCGTCAAAGACCTCGAAAAAATGGATCGCGTCCATCAACTCTGGCAGCCCTGGCACAAAGCCTGGACAAACGCCCCTGAAAACCCATCGCTCTGGGAAATCGGTTGGCAACTCGAAGAATACCGCCTCTCCCTCCTCTCCCCCGGAGTCCCCACCAAAGGCACCATCTCCGAGAAAAAGCTCCGCGACCTCATTTCCCCCCTGTGACATCCTGCTCACGCTACACGCTTCAAACCTCTGGTTCCTTCCTTGCGTGCCGATTTTTGTGTCATCGACCTATTGCAGGTATGTTCTTTTTCTTGTTGTCCTGACTGTTTTTGTTAGACTCTTATCGCAATGAATAAACAAATAATCAATCAACGTCTCGCTGACATCAAAATGGTTTTCTGCACACTGCTTGCGGCTTCTCTTTTAAGTAATTGCCAATCCACCAAGGCAATTAGCGCAGAGGATCGAGCCACCATACGCAAAGTCTATGTTCATACGCATGTGAAAATGCCAGAAAAGCCCTACGTGCAAACACGTGGTGATGTATGGGCCATGACATTAGGTGGAGTAGCTGGTGGTGCGATAGGAGGGGCGGCAATTGGTGCGCTCTCAGGCTCAAATATGTCCAAAGAAGACCTAACGTTGCAGGTCTTACAGACGAATAAAATTCGTTTAGACCAGATGATTCGCAATGACTTCGCTCAGCACCTCAAACAATCTGGAATGTTCACCGTAGTCGATTCTCCCAAAAATTCAGATGCTCAGTTCGATCTTGAAGTTCAAATGTATGGAATCGGGCAAAATGGCAACGCATTTTCTAACAAGTATCGAACCAACATGAACATAAAAGGTTCGCTATCGAAAAAAAGTGGCGACATCGTTTGGAAAAACTATGCTATGAGCACGGCCTTGGATGCAAATCGTCCACAAACGACATTGAATGATCTTTTGAAAAATCCGAGTGTGTTGCGCCAACACATGGAAAAGCTCTCGCAAGTCACGTCATACAATTTAGTTCAGAAAATTTCTCCAACTAAGCCATAGTTGGGACATGATCCTGCTGCACATGTAGCGCAGAATGTGCTTTTCGCGGCGAGATGTGCGACATTTCAAATCCCAGCGTTTTCCAGCGGAGTTGACGAATGGCGGCGTTAGACTTGGATTTCTGGTTAAGCTTTGGCGCGAAAAAGTATTTGACTAGTCGTCTAGTAAATTGCAACTTTCGCTCGTGGGCAAGACATCAGATGCGAGAGAACGTTTGTTAGCTGCGATCAGTGATTTGATTTGGCAGGGGTCGTATGGCAGTACGAGCGTGGATCAGATTTGCGAGCGAGCGGAGGTAAAGAAGGGGAGTTTTTATCATTTTTTCCCTTCGAAAACGGCTTTGGCTTTAGCGGCGATTGATCAGACATCGGTAGGAATTTTTGCGGAATTTGATCACATTTACGCTCCGATTCATCCGCCGCTAGAGCGCATCCGCAATGATGCCAAATGGGCTTACAATCATCAAAAAAAGGTCGCTGCAAGCTACGGTCGTGTCTTGGGTTGTCCGTTGTTTGCGCTGGGTGCAGAGGTCGGCGCGAATGATTCGGGCCTTGCGGAAATTACCGAAAAGGTGAAGGAGATTCTTAACCGACACTTGCAGTATTATGAATCGGCGTTGCGCGATGCCATGCGCTTGGATTTGATTCCGCAACGCCCCGTGGAAGTGATCGCAAGGCGTTTGCTGGCTTATGCAGAGGGCATGATGACGCAGGCGCGAATTTACAATGATTTGTCCTATGTCGCTGAAATCGAAGAAGGCTTTATCGACATTCTTCAGCCATACAAAAAAGGAGAAAAAGCTCTATTACCAACCAACTAGTCAACTATGAAACATCTGTATTTTTTACCTATCGCGCTACTTCCTACATTGGTCACTTCCTGTAAGAAAAAGGAACTCGGAGCGCCGCCGTCGATGCCACCAGCAGGAGTGACGGTGCAGGTGGTAGCTGCCCGACCCTTTTTGGAGTGGGAAGAGCTTTCTGCTCGAATTGTGGCAACGGATCGTGTGGAGCTGACACCCCAAGTATCGGGTATTGTTGTTTCCATTCCCTTTCAGGCGGGGCAGTTGGTGAAAAAGAATGATGTGCTCTTTGAGATCGATGCGGCAACGTATCAAGCGAAGAACGAGATGAGCGCGGCGCAGCTCGCACGAGCCGAAGCAGCGCTAGCGCAAGCGACCTCGGAAGCGGGGCGAGTCCCGACGCTTCTCGCTGCCCAAGCGATGACTTCAGAAGAGGCGGAGATGCGACAATCGAATCTCTTGCAGGCGCGGGCGCAACTGGCCGCGGCACAAGCGGAACACCAACTCACGGGGATCGACTTGCAGCGCACCAAGGTACGATCTCCCATCGATGGACGAATTTCCCGTGCACTTGTAACGGTGGGGAATCAAGTGAGCAGCGGCACGCCATTAACGAGCATCGTCAGCATCGATCCGATGCACGCCTATGCCGAGCTTGATGAAAGCACCGCCGTGCGGGCGCGGCAGGCGTTGTTGACGAAAAAAGTCAAACTCGATGAAATGCAGCGCGTTCCCGTGGAGTTACGCATCGCCGATGAGGCAAATTTTTCGCACAAGGGCTGGCTGGAATCGTTAGACAATCGCATCATGCCTGGCACGGGCACTCTGGCTCTGCGTGCCTCCTTTGCCAATGGCGATGAAGCTTTGATGGATGGGATGTTTGCCAAGATTCGCATCCCGTTAGATGCCGAGAAGCCGACCGTTTTGATTCCCGATACCGCATGCAAGACGGATCAGGGGAAGAAATTTGTCTATGTGGTCGATGAAAAATCAACAGCGCAATATCGCCCCGTGGTGTTAGGCCCTATCACGCCAGAAGGGCGGGTGATTCGCGAGGGATTGAAGGATGGCGACAAGGTCATCATCAATGGCTTGGCGAAAATCTTCATGCCGGGCATGCCAGTCAATCCTCAGCCAGAGGCTCCCTAACTATTCTCCTTATCGATCTATGAACATCGCAGGATTTTTCATCAACCGCCCGATTTTTGCTGGCGTTTTATCTGTCATCATTGTGGTTTTGGGAGGCATTTCTCTGTTTCAATTGCCCATTTCCGAGTATCCAGAAATCGTGCCGCCGACGGTGATCGTCACCGCGACGTATCCTGGCGCGAACCCGATTACTCTCGCTGAAACGGTAGCCTCGCCACTGGAGCAAAGCATCAACGGCACCGAGAACATGCTCTACATGGGCTCGCAAAGCACTGCCAATGGAGTCACTACCATCACCGTAACATTCAAGCTCGGCACCGACATCGACCGCGCTCAGGTGCAGGTGCAAAATCGCGTCGCCCAGGCTTTACCGAAGCTGCCAGAGGAAGTCCGCCGCATCGGCGTGACGACCATCAAGAGTTCGCCGAACCTCACCATGGTGGTGCATGTGCTCTCGCCGAACGATCGCTATGACGGGCTCTATTTACGAAATTACGCCACGCTCAATATCAAAGACGAACTCGCAAGGCTTCCCGGTGTGGGGCAAGTGGAGCTTTTCGGATCGGGCGATTACGCGATGCGGATTTGGCTAGATCCCGAGAAAGCCGCTTCGCGAAATCTCACCTCCGCCGACATCGTCAACGCCATCCGCGAGCAAAACGTGCAGGTCGCCGCGGGTGCTATCGGCCAACAACCGGTCAGCGACGACACATCCTTTCAACTTTCCTTGAACACCAAAGGGCGATTGATCACCGAGGAGGAATTTCAGGAAATCATTGTCAAGACAGGCCCTTACGGCGAGAAGACTAAGCTCAAGGACATCGCCCGCATCGAACTCGGCGCTGGCGACTACGGCTTGCGATCATTGATCAACAACAAAGAAGCGGTGGGCATTCCGATCTTTCAATCGCCAGGCTCCAATGCGCTCGCTCTCTCCGATGAAGTAAGGGCAAAAATGGACGATCTGAAACGAAATTTCCCCGAAGGTGTCGATTACGCCATCGCCTACGACCCGACGCGTTTCGTGGACAAATCCATCGACGCGGTAATTCATACCTTGTTAGAGGCCATCGTGCTGGTGGTGATTGTGGTGCTGCTGTTCTTGCAAACGTGGCGGGCATCGATCATTCCTTTAGTCGCTGTTCCAGTCTCGCTGATCGGCACCTTTGCCGTGATGAATCTGTTAGGTTTCTCGTTGAACAATTTATCGCTCTTCGGGCTGGTGCTCGCCATTGGTATCGTCGTCGATGACGCCATTGTTGTGGTCGAAAATGTGGAGCGGAATATTGCCCTCGGTCGCTCGCCCATGGAGGCGACGCGCCATGCGATGAAAGAAGTCACCGGGCCGATCATCGCAACGGCTTTGGTGCTGTGTGCGGTTTTCATTCCCACGGCATTCATCAGCGGGATCAGCGGGCAATTTTACAAACAATTCGCCGTGACCATCGCCATCTCCACGGTGATCTCGGCATTTAACTCGCTGACATTGAGCCCTGCACTATCAGCCCTGCTGCTACGCGATCATCACGGAAAAAAGGATCTCTTTACTCGCATCATCGATACCCTGTGCGGTTGGTTTTTCCGTCCCTTCAATCGATTTTTCGATTGGTCATCGAGCACCTATGTTGCCATCGTTCGCAGGATCATTCGATTTTCTTTGGTCGCCCTTCTGCTCTATGCCGGAATGGTTTGGATGACGTGGAAGGCCTTTGAAATGACTCCCACAGGATTCGTCCCAGCACAGGATAAGCAATACCTTGTCGCCTTCGCGCAGCTACCCGATGGCGCATCGTTAGAAAATACCGAGCAAGTCATCCGCAAGATGGGCGACATCGCCCTGAAACATCCCGGCGTGGACAATAGCATCGCCTTTCCAGGTCTCTCGATCCAAGGATTCACCATCAGTTCCAATTCCGGCATCGTCTTTGTTGGCCTGAAAGATTTCGAAGAACGCAAAAGTCCCGAGCTGTCAGCCACAGCCATCTCGGATGCACTCAACGCACAATTTTCCCAGATCCAAGAAGCTCTCGTCCTGAGTCTCAGCCCACCGCCCGTCAATGGCATCGGCACCACCGGCGGATTCAAGTTGATGATCCTCGACCGAGCCGATGCGGGATACGACGCACTTTTCGCGCAGACGCAGCAGCTCCTCGGTCGCGCCATGCAGACAGGATCTTTCGGCCAAACGTATTCAGGATTTACTGTCAATGTCCCGCAACTCGCCGCTGATGTGGATCGCGAAAAAGCGAAAGCCGCAGGTGTGCCGCTGCAAAACATCTTCGATGCCCTGCAAACCAACCTCGGCTCCGTTTACGTCAATGACTTCAATCGCTTCGGACGAACGTGGCAAGTCGTAGCGCAGGCCGATGCGCCCTTTCGCGATCAAGCCGAAGACATCGCCAAGCTAAAAACCAGAAACCTTGCTGGCGAAATGGTGCCTCTCGGTGCCATGGTAAAAATCCGCGAAAGCTCCGGTCCCGATCGCGTGACCCGCTACAATGGCTACCCCGCAGCCGACTTCAACAGCGAAGCTGGCCCTGGACTCAGTTCTGGCGATGCAGAAAAAATGATGGAGATGTTAGCCAAAGAAACGCTGCCCGCAGGCTTCGAGCCGGTGTGGACGGATTTGGTCTATCAGCGCATCCTTGCGGGCAACACCGCGATCTATGTTTATCCACTTTGCTTGTTGTTAGTGTTCCTCGTGCTCGCCGCGCAATACGAAAGCCTACGCATGCCGCTTGCCATCATCTTGATCGTGCCGTTGTGCCTGCTGTTCTCCCTCGCCGGTGTCATGCTCAGCGATGGCGACAACAACATCTTCACGCAAATCGGCTTCATCGTGTTGATCGGCCTCGCCTGCAAGAACGCGATTCTCATCGTCGAATTTGCCCGAGAAAAAATGCTCGAAGGAAAAAACGCCACCGAAGCCGCGCTAGAAGCCTGTCATTTACGCCTGCGCCCGATTTTGATGACCTCCATCGCCTTCATCGCCGGTTGCTACCCATTGGTCGTCAGCACCGGAGCCGGAGCCGAGATGCGTCGAGCCATGGGCACCGCCGTGTTTTCTGGGATGATTGGCGTGACCTTGTTAGGTCTGTTTCTCACTCCCGTGTTCTTCGTTGTCCTCGTTTCGATAGGAAAAAAATCCACTGAATCCCAACCTCTCACCTCGCCATGAAATCAATCATTTTCCTTTTTCTCTTTCACTCTATCGCCATCAGTCATGCGACGGAAATCACCTTGCGCGAGGTCATGCCGCGCGATCATGCTCCGTCTCGGAATTGGTGGGCCATCTATCGCGATGAAAAACTCGATGCCTTGATTCGCGATGCTACGAAAGCGAATTTCGACATCAAGACAGCGGCACTTCGCTTCGAGCAATCGCGCTCCGTAGCTCGGCTTGCACGTAGTTCGTTTTTCCCCACTGTAAGCGTTTCTCCGGCAGTCAATCATCAATCGACCAGTGGCAATACCACCGTGCCGTTTGATCCTGCGGGTCGGATTTTTAGCGGCAATACCTTTAGCATCCCACTGGATGTCAGCTATGAAATCGATCTCTGGGGCCGAGTGCGTATGGGGCATCAAGCAGCGTTGGCCGATAGCGCATCTGCTGCGGCCAGTGCTCAGCACATTGCACTCGCCGTGCAAGCGGAAGTGGCGCAAAACTACTTCGGACTGCGTGCCATCGATGCGGAAATCCATCACCTCGAAGCCGCCATCGAGCTTCTTGTGGCTGCGGAAAAAGTCGCAAGCTCCAAGCTCCAAGCCGGCACTGCGACCGAGAGCGAGGTCGCACGAGCGAAAGGAGAAGTCGCTGCGCAGCGAGCCGCACTGGCCGGCATCAAGTCCCGCCGCGATGCCCTACAAAATGCCATCGCCGTGCTATGTGCACGAAGACCGTCTGCCTTTGCGATTGCCTCGCTTGGCGACGCTGCGCTAAAGCCACCTGCATTGCCGACCGATGTTCCTAGCGATTTGTTAGAGCGCCGCCCCGACATCGCCGCAAGTGAGCGCGCTCTCAATGCCAGTATCGCTCGACTCGGTGTGGCGAAGAAAGCGGGCTATCCTTCATTGCGCATCGGCGGGAACGCTGGCTTCACCAGTGGCAGCTTGAGTTCACTTTTTACAAGTGGCAGTGAAAATTGGATCATCGGCCCTGTGTTGGATCTACCGATATTTTCCGGGGGTAAAAATCAAGCCAATCAAGAAATCCAAAAAGCCGCAACGGAGATCGCACTTGCCAATTACCAACAAACAATCTTGCTGTCCTTTGCCGAAGTAGAGAACCAACTTTCCGCTCTTGGCCACCTCAGCACGCAGCTTTCTTGGCAAATGGATGCCAGTACACAAGCCGACAAGGCTCGCGATGCGACAACATCACGTTACCAAAGCGGGGCAGGTAGTTATTTGGAAAGCATCGAGGCCCAACGAAACAGCCTCGAAATCCAGCGACTCGTGCAACAGACGAAGGGCCAGCAATTGATCGCTTCCGTAACTTTGGTCAAAGCTCTGGGTGGCAGTTGGAATGAAAAAATGCCCGCAGCACCGCCATCGTTGCCCGATACCAAAAAGCAAGTTTTCGCAGAAAAAAAACCAGGTTTCTTTGGCCGATTGTTTGGCCGATAAAATGGATCTTTCCATTGCGAAGCTGTGAGGCAATACCCCGCCGCTCGCAGCGATGAGGAAAAGGAAACGGTAGGCGAGGATGCACATCGACCGAGACAAGCAGATGTATTCCTGCCATCTGCTCAAGCGGTAACGATGGGATGCAAGTGAAAATCATTTCTAAGAAATCTGCCGTTGCGGTGTCAGTAGTGACGGAGCAATGAAATTCGCTCGCCTATGGATCTTTCCGCTCTATCATCCTGTCGTGTTGCTGCTACAGAATCTTTTGCAGCAGATGCTACGATTCCATCACCGCGAATGACGACAAACTCCCATACGATTCGTGAAATTTTCGATACAGAAGAATCACCGCTATTGCGCTTTGCACATGGCATTGTGGGACAGCGCGAATCAGCGGAAGATCTTGTGCAAGAAGCCTTCATGCGTCTTCACCAGCACTGGCATGAAGTTCAGCAACCTCGCGCATGGCTCTATCGCACGGTGCGAAATCTTGCGCTCAATCACTTGCGAGATCATCGTCGCGAGACACCGCTTGCCGACTTCGCAGATCCGCCATCGGACGTCCTCGTGGTCGATGAAATTCTTTGTCAACGAGAGGCGCTAGGCGGCCTGCGCTTGCTCATGGCCGAATTACCTGAAGAGGAACACCAACTGTTACGCATGAAATATTTCAGTAATTTGAGTTACCAAGAAATCAGCAAACGCACCGGACTCAGCGTAGGGAATGTCGGCTACAAACTCCACCACTTGCTGAAAAATCTCGCCGATTCGCTGCGACGCTTAGGAATTTCCAGTATAGAAGGTTAATACACACATGTTTCATGAAAACGAATCAACCCACTAACGACATGGATGAAGCAACCGCAGAACGCATTGCATCATGGGTATTAGGAGAAGCATCGCCCATGGAAGCGAAACAACTCGAAGCATTGTGCGAAGAGCAAGCTCTATGGCGCGAATACGAAAAGAAATTGCGCGCGATCCATCGACTCCTTGATGCCGATGCCAAAGAAGCCTTAGACGATCACCAATGGAAAATGGCCGCAGAAAAACGAGACACCGTATTCGCTGCGATTTCTCAAGCTGACCCAGCTAGCAAAGGCAAGAAACCGATCTCGTGGATGGCTCTCGCTCGCGTTGCTTGCTTAGTGATATTTGCTTCGCTCGCCGCTGCTTACATCAACCATTCTACAGCAGATAAGCATCGCCAAATGGCACTGTTAGATCCTCCCAAAGCGCTTGCAGAAGATCCACCATTTTTCAAAGCCGAGATCGATCAAAAAGCAAAGAAATCGGAAACGGGAAATGAAGAAGTTGCCGTTCAAAGTATGGAGAGTCAATCGATCAACGAAGCGCCAATGATCGCAGGAGCAGCGAATCCTGGCTTGCGAGCTTCTTCACCCACTGCGTCGGCAAAGGAAGATACGGACTACCGCGAATACCAGCAAAAATCAGAATTTGCCCCACTCCCAAGTTTTGATGCAACATCCTCGATGAGATCTGAGGCATCGTCAGTGGCTGCTGTGGCGACGGCAGCATGGTCATCACAGAGAGCGCCAGATGATTCGTTTCAAGAGGCTTTTGCGGCCTTCCAGAAAGGCCAACGCCTGCCGCCTCAGGCCATTCGCGTTGAAGACTTTTACAACGCTTTTGATTATGGAGACCCCGCGCCATCCAGCAGTGAGCCTATCGCGTTTTTTTCGGAACAGGCCGTAAACCCACTACAACCGCAACAACTCTGGTTGCGTATTTCGCTGCAAACCGCTTCGTTTGGGCGTGATGCACAGCAGTCGTTGCATCTCACATTTGTGATCGATCAGTCAGCAGTGCTCGCCGGCAAAGAACAGCGCGAGGTATTGGCAGATGCGATGCGCGAGTTGGGGAAATTGTTGACCGAGCGTGACCGAGTCTCGGTCATTGGTTTCGCCGCTTCGGCCCGTTTGCTCGGAGAGTCCATCGTAGGATCCGAAGCGGATCGCTGGCAGCCATTGGTGCTTACCACGCATGCGGATAAGGAAAACAGCCTAGAGAAGGCAATAGATTTAGGACAATCCATCGCAATGCGCCACAAATCTCCAACGGCGCAAAATCGTATTGTTTGTTTTCTATCGAATCCAGGCAATGCCAACCAAGACACCTTGCTAACGAGCGCGAAATCCCTACGACAACAAGGACTTCATCTGGACATCGTATCCATGAGCGAGGTTGAACAACATCAACTCCGATACGCCGAACTTGCCAGTTATGGAAACGGACGCTTTCAGCAATGGAAGGATGCATCAGCAGCAGCAAAGATGTTTGCCAACCGGTGGGCTGGGCCATCGCGCGCGGCCGCAGAGGATGTCAAAACGCAAGTTCGTTTTCAACGCTCACGCGTGGCGAGTTACAAGCTTCAGGGCTGGGAACAAGATCAGCCTAACGTGCAAGCCAAGCAAAAGGATCATGGCAATGACTCCGAAATTTCTTTCGGGGCTCTAGGGAATTCCTTTTATGAAATCACACCAAAAGAAAATGGCGATGGCGACATAGGCCAAGCTATGGTTCGTTACCGCGATCCAGTCAACGGCAAGATGGTGGAACGCACATGGATCATTCCGTGGCAACCAAGTCCACCGGCCTTTGTTGGTGCATCATCTAGCATGCAACTGGGAGGACTGTCGGTGATGCTAGGGAATCAATTGCAATCAAACGCCACCCTGCCGATGCCCAGCCCAAATGAACTGGGAAAAGTCATAAAAACAGTGGGCGACAACTTTGCGCCACAAGACGCGACCCAAAAGTTGCTACAAATGACCCCAGTATTGACCAAATAGCAGGGGGAATGGCGGCATAGCCTACGCTGATTTGAGATTTATCGATGCAAATGATTGATTTTCCTCATGTAACGCGTATGCTCTCGTCCATGGCCGAGCAGTTTGATTGGCAACCGCATGCACCTATCCTAGAGCATGAAAAAAAGAGCATTCTCCCTCCCCCCGATCGGGTGGGTTGGTGGATGATCGTTTCCTTGCTTGCTGCCATCATTGTCCACATCGTGCTTTTCATTGCTCTGGGCCATTTAACACTGAATGAAACTTGGGTGGTGCCTGATGATATCGTGACGCAGCGAGTTGTCGTTCGCCCAGTGGATGAAGAATACGACGAGCCTTTGCCCTCCGTGCCCGATGATGAGGAAATCCCGACTCCTAAGCCAGATCAGAATGCTTTGCTGGATGATGTCGAAATTCTTCAACAACTGAAAGAGCCTGAATTGGAAATGAAGCCTGACATTGAAGAAGCATCCTTCGATGTCGCGGTGAAGCTCGAAAATCCTGCTTTGTCGGGCGACCCCGATGGCGATGTGCCTCAAATCACGAGCGGCCTTGAAATCAACGATAGTGAACTCGATTCTCTTGGCAAAAATTTAACAGTAACTCCCAGCGCTGCCGAGGGGCAAATGATCGTCGATCCAGGGTCAGACATCAGCGACCTTGATAACTTGGATGCTACGATGGAGCAGTTAATCAAAAAAGGTGCCGGTGGACTAAGTCCGCAAGGTTTGCCAAACGGTACAACTTCTTTGGATGAGATTGCTGGACTTCCGAGTAATGTTCTCGTCACGAAAACAACCATGCTGCCCGGCGATTTGCTTTTTGAATTCAATAGTGACCAATTGCGTTCGAGTGCGAAAGTGGGTATGCAGAAAATCGCTTTAGTCATGGATCTCAATCCGGATTTGTATTGTTGGATCGACGGTCATACGGATCTCATCGGCAGCGATGCTGCAAATGAAGACCTTTCTCGTCGCCGGGCGCAATCCGTCAAATCCTATCTCGTCGGCATTGGAATGAATCCTGAAAAAATCATCACACGTGGCTACGGAGAAAGCCGTCCCATCATCCAGTCTGGTGATCAAGAACAACAAGCTGCAAATCGTCGTGTGGAATTAAAAATGCGCAAGTCACCACCTACTGCCGAAGTGGTGGAGCCTGCGCCATTGAAAGCCAATCCGGTGATTCAAGAAGCCTCGCCACCTGAGCCATGGGAAGCAGAATCGCAAGAAGTACCGCCGCGTGCCGTTCGAGTGAAGCCGATGCGTGCTACCCCGGTTACGGAAGAAGAGGTAGTGCCGCGTGCTCAAGTCGTCCGCGAATTGCCGCGTCAACCGATCAACGAGGGCAACGGTGATCCAGCTATCGAGTCGGGAGTTGTCGAAGAACATCAGCCGCCACGTGCTGCACCAGTTGGTCAGTAGCTGGATACAGTTTTCTTGTAGCCTTTGATGTTCACTTCACGAACCAATCTCACAATAGTATCGCATGTCTTGGACACCTATACACTGTCCCGCATTCATCGCTGGGGAAGCCGTTGAAACAAGAAAAATCTTGCAAGTGCGATTTCCCTACGATGGAACTCTAACAGGAACAGCGAGCGTGATTGCTGGCGATCATCTGGAATCGGCGATACAAGCTGCATTATGTCCGAAGAACGCGACCCTCACTCGTCATCAACGCTCCTGTGTGTTGCGCGATGCGGCGCAGGCAGTTCGCGATACGAGCGAAACATTTGCCCGCTTGATGACGCGGGAAACGGGTCTAGCGCTGATGGAAACACGGCAAGAAGTGACGCGGACAGCCGATTTGTTAGACTTTGCTGCCATGGAGGCATTGCGCGATGATGGCCAAGTGTATTCGGGAGACATCACTGCCAGCGGGAAATCGCGCCGACTTTTCACCACACGCTATCCCGTGGATTTGATTGCAGCGATAACACCTTTCAATCATCCGCTCAATCAGATTGCCCATAAGCTCGCGCCGGCCATTGCCGCAGGCGCCGCTGTGATTCTCAAGCCCTCGGAACGTGCGCCACTCACCGCTCTGCGTTTCGCCGAATTGCTCTATCGAGCAGGTCTTCCTGGCTGGATGTTATCGATGTTTCTCGGAGAACTCGATGATGTCATTCAGCCGATGATCATCGACCCAAGGACGGAAGTGGTCAGCTTTACGGGATCTGTTGTAGTTGGCAAGGAGATTGCTCGGAGAGCCGGGTATAAAAAAATCTGTTTGGAGCTTGGAGGAAATTCTCCTTTGATTGTGTTAGCCGATGCCGATCTCGACCTCGCTGCTAAGCTTGCTTGCGAAGGTTCATTCCGCAACTCTGGTCAGCGATGCACTGCGGTGAAGCGCATTCTTGTTGTTCCAGAAATCCAGGAGGAGTTCACGGAAAAATTCGTCGCTCTCGCCCAAAGCTATCTCTCTGGAGATCCAGAAAATGAAGCAACTATGGTCGGCACGGTCATCACTGAAACGGCAGCGGAATTGTTAGAACGTCGCGTTCACAACGCCGTAGCGTTGGGCGCTAAAGTTCTTCTCGGGGGCGGTCGCAGAGGAGCGTTGCTAGAACCGACAATCCTAACCAATGTTCCGCGAGATGCGGAAGTGGTAGCGCAAGAGAGTTTTGGCCCTC
This sequence comes from Verrucomicrobiaceae bacterium, assembly GCA_027487435.1. Taxonomy (GTDB): domain Bacteria; phylum Verrucomicrobiota; class Verrucomicrobiia; order Verrucomicrobiales; family Akkermansiaceae; genus UBA956. The sequence continues at coordinate 20,057 of JAIYDP010000202.1, forward strand.
TTGCTCCGATCGTCAGCATCGCTGATCTGGACGATGCCATCCGTTACTACAACGGCGGTCGTTGCGGGCTGAGCGCGGCGGTTGTGACCGAAGACCTAGGATTGGCGATGCGCGCCGCAAAAGAACTAAAAACGGGAATCGTCAACATCAATGAAGTTCCGGCCTATCGGCTGGAGCACACGCCATTCGGCGGCGTACGCGATTCTGGTCTCGGCCTCAAAGAGGGGATTACCGAGGCCATGAAATTTTTTACCCACGTAAAAACTATCTCGCTTCCTTGGTGAAAATCGCTGAACAACACATCGTACGTGTGATGGCCAGATTGCGGAGTCGTTGCTTATTTTTGCTCCTCAACGGTTTTGCGATTGCTGGCATAGACGTAGAGAAGAATTGCGAACCAGATAAGGGCAAACGATAGAGTTTTGGTGGGGGATATGGGCTCGTGGTAGATTTTCCAGCCGATGAGGAATTGAATCGTTGGGCCAAGGAATTGTAGGATGCCAAGTGTGGTGAGCGAAATGTTTCGCGCAGCAAAGCCAAAGAGCAACAAGGGCGTGGCCGTCGCAAGCCCTGTGGTCATCAATGCCGGACTGGGGAGTAGTCGTGTGACGTTGCCAGCGAACACAGAAGTGACGACGAGAAAGGTTACGGCAATGGGCAGGAGCAATGCTGTCTCAATGGCTAATCCGGGCAGCGATGGGAGGGGTGATTTTTTTCGCACTACGCCGTAGAGGCAGAAACTAAGTGCTAGCGCGAGTGCGACCCAGGGAAACTGTTGGAGGTCTTGCAGTTGGCAAAACACACCGCCCATCGCGATGAGCATGGCGATTTTTTGCCATCGATTGTGCCGCTCGTGGAACAACAAATGGCCAAAAAGCATATTGAAAAACGGATTCAAGTAGTAGCCTAACGCACCTTCGATAATGCGCCCATTCAAGGTAGCCCAGACGTAGAGCAACCAATTGCCGGAGAGCAACAAGCCCGAGACAAAGTGAATGAGTACGATGCGTGGCTCACGCAACCGCTGTAGTGTGGCGCGGCATTGCCCTTGCCAGGACAGGATGAGCCAAAGCACAAGTGCCGCCCACAGGGTGCGGTGGCAGATGATTTCTGTGAGAGAATATCGACCCAACCACTTCCAGTAGAGGGGGAGGATGCCCCAAATAAAAAAAGCTGCCAGTGCTGCGTAGGTGCCTTTTTTTGTTTGGCTCATTCTGGCAACTTGTGAAATGAGCCGTTAGAGTCGAACGAGAACCTGTGCTTCGTTTTTACGAGCTTTCGGAATGGTTGCGTATTTGTCATCGGCGTGGCGATATCCTACAGCGCAGGCGACCACGGTGGAGTAGCCACTATCGGTCAGCGCGAGCAACTTATCGTATTCAGCGGGGATGATTCCTTCGAGCGGGCAAGCATCGATACCAAGCACTGCTGCTGAGGTCATGAGTTGACCAAGCGCGATGTAGAGTTGGCGCATGTTCCATGCCAGCATTTGCCCTTCGTCCATGTTACTGATGAAACCAACGATCATGTTTTGAAGCCCAGCGAGGGATTCGTGCGGTATGTTTTGAATGGAGCTCAGTTCTTCCATCCATTCCTGCACATCTGCGGGGGTGATGGCATTTTTAACTGCTAGGACGAAGAGGTGTGATGCATCAGTAACTTGGGTTTGATTCCATGAATGAGCGCGTAGCTGAGTGCGCAGTTCCGGATTTTCCACGAGGAAAAATTTCCATGGTTGCAGGCCAAAGGAAGATGGTGCAAGGCGGAGTGCATCGACGAGGGTTTGTAAAGTTTCCGGGTCGAGCTTGCGGTTGGTGTCGAATTGTTTGGTGGCGTAGCGCCATTGGAGTGCGTGGGTGAGGTCGGATGTGTTCATAGTTATATTTTGGTTGATGTTAGTGATGAATTTCGAGTTCGTAACGGGGGAGAGAGGGATCAACTTCTCGGCTCCAGGCATCGATACCGCCTTGCAGCACTCGAGTGTTTGCCATGCCATGACCGAGAAACCAAGCGCAGGTATCGAGCGCGTTACGTCCTTGGTGGTCGTAAAGTACGATGTGTAGCTCGGGGTTTTGCGAGAAGAGCTTTTGTTGCGATTCTTGGGTGAGAAAAATGCTACCGGGAATACATACGGCCTCATGCTCCTCGCGGGTGCGGCAATCCATCAGCAGTGGCGGGGTGGGGGAGGCGAGCATCGCACTGACGGCTTGCGGGCTTAGCAGGAGAGATGCGTCATGCTCATGCGAAGATACGAGATGGTCGATCATTTCCTGTGGGGGAATACCGCCGTTGCGGACGCAAAGTGAAGCGATTGTTTCATCGTTGGGAAATCCGCAAGACTGGCAGCCTCCCAAGTGGTAGCGAGAAAAAAGGGCGCGTCGTGCTCCTGGAAAAGAGGAGAGGATTTCTCCCATAGTTGATTCGGCAGTAACGTTCATCGGGGATGGGATCAAAGTTCCGAAACTGATACATCGTGATCGACTAAAGGTCGAGCCAGCATTTCCTCATACATAGCGATGTATTGTTCCGCTACCTCTTCGTGGTTAAAGCGTTCTTTGGATTCTCTCATGATGCGGGTAATGTTCGCTTGCTTGATCGCAGGTGGTTGGTGAAAAAATTCCATGGCTTGATCGATGGCCCAGCGCAATCCGCCAGTGTCGTAGTTTTCGAAAGAGAATCCATTGCCTGTTCCCGTCGCAGGATCAAGGTGCGAAATGGTATCGTAGAGACCACCAGTGGCATGAACGACGGGCAATGTTCCATAGATCGGAGCAACCATTTGCGGTAGGCCGCAAGGCTCAAAGAGCGAAGGCATCAGCATGAAGTCGCCACCTGCATAGCTGAGGCGTGAAAGATTTTCATCGAAATCTACTACGGCGACATGATGATGGAGGCCGAATTTGATTACGAGTTCATGGAAGATGCGTTGGTAAGGGCCATTGGCAATGATGGCGATTTGGAAATCCTCTCGATGATAGGCTGCGATCAGTTTCGGCAGGATTTCGGCGAGAAGTTGCGGACCTTTTTGAGAAGGGTCTAGCCGCGATGGCCAGATAAATATCGGTGCATCAGGGTTCTCCGTGAGTTGTAATGCCTTCTGCAATGCAGCTTTGCAGGCGCGTTTGCCTTCGATGGCATCGTAACTCGAATAGTTGACAGGGAGTGCCGTATCGCTGATGGGATCGTAGGATGGATCTGGAGCATTGAGAATGCCCTTGGCGCAATCGGCTTCATACTTATTACGAAGTTCGGTGCGGACACTGGATGGTACCATGCTGTGCCATCCGTTGACAACTTCCCAGAGGAAACGCGGGCTCACCGTATTGATGAAATGCGCTGCAAAGATTCCGCTGGTAAGCAGATCCACGGGCATTTGCGCGCGAGCGTGCTCGTAGTTGTTGGGCAAGCCATCGTAATAGAGGTTACCCCAAAACTCCGCAGCGTCGATTCCGATATCTTCCACTTTTGGCAAACCAACACGAGTAGTGTGGATGTTATGCACCGTAAACAAGCTCTTGATTCCTCGACGTCGAGCCATGCCGGGGATAAGGCCAGTCATCCAGTCATTGCAATGGATCAGATCCGGCTGCACGTGTGGCACGATGTTGTTAATCACTTCGCGTTGAAAGGTGAGCGCGATTTTCAACGATTCATCGAATTGACCGCTATAGACCTGCTCGCGATAGTAAAAAATACGATCTTCTGCGAGGTGGATGCGATTGCCTGGAAGGATTTCATGATAGCGCCGCAATTCTTTTTCGTGCAGATTGAAGACATCATTTTGAAACATCCGGCGGTAATTGGGCAATGCGACGTGGACGTCGGCACCCAGCTCGAATAGCGATGAGACCAGTGAAGCAGAAACATCGGCAAGCCCCCCGGCTTTCGCAGACATGCGTTGGGTGTAATTGCCCATTCCACTTGGAAGATAGGTGATTTCCGGTGTGACAATGAGAATGCGCGGGGTTGTACTACTCATGGCAAATAATATCGAGGAGGACTCGAAGATGCACTAGATTCAGTGTTTATGCCAAGCAAATGTGAATAAATGCGTCATAAAGATCAAGGCTTGCGCGGTTGTTGATCTTCTTGTTTGTCGCTAGGCTGGGGAGCCTCTTTCGATTCAGGTTTTTTTTCGGCGTTAGGAACAAACTTGAGGGTTACACCGTTGATGCAATATCGCTGGTCTTTGGGAGTATTGAAGCCCTCTCCAGAAAATAGGTGTCCGAGGTGTCCTTTGCATTTGGCGCACTGGACTTCTGTGCGCAACATTCCATGAGAAAGGTCGCGAATCAGCAGCAGATTTTTGTTGTTGGATGCATCGTAAAAGGCGGGCCATCCACAATGCGCATCGAATTTATGCTCCGAGGAAAAAAGTTCGGCTCCACATCCCACACAATAGTAGGTGCCGCCGCCTTGTTTTTTGAACGTATCGTAGATTTCACCGTGCGGACGTTCTGTGCCTGACTCACGCAAGACGCGGTATTGTTCGGGCGTGAGTTCTTTTTTCCATTCTTCGGCGGTTTTATTTACGATTTCCTTGGGTTGTTCCGGCGCTTGAGTCGAGGTTGTCATGGCTTGTTGTGGTTGTTGATTCTGAGCCCAAAGCAGGGTGGCAAGTGCGGCTAGGCCGCAGAGTGATAGCAAACTGATGTGTTTCATAATGGCAAGATAGGGTGGGAAATCGATATTTCAAATCCATTTTTTGAGAATTGGTCCAAGTTCCTCTAGGCGGGTTTCAGGCCACAAGTGGCGCGGAGTCATGATCGCACCTTCGAGTGATGCGTGCTCTGGCCAATCGGGCATCAGGGGGATTTGCGGAATTGCTGAAGCGATGATGCGTTTGGCCATGCCGACGTTCGCATGCAGGTGTGCCATGACCGCATCCGCAGTCACTGGCCCTTCGTCGGTTTTCCAGCAATCGTAGTCGGTGATCATCGCTAGCGTCGCCAGGGCGATTTCGGCTTCGCGGGCAAGTTTCGCTTCGGGAAGATTGGTCATGCCGATCACATCAAAGCCGAGTTGCCGGTTGGCGTGGCTTTCGGCACGGGTCGAAAAGGCTGGACCGTCCATGTTAACGTAGGTTCCGCCATCGTGGACTGTTGCGCCCTGCGTGGTGGCGCTGTTTTTCAAAATGGCGCGTAGCTTCTCACTAAATGGATCGCCGAAGCTGACGTGACCGACAATGCCGCCGCCAAAAAAAGTGTGGTGCTCGCGGCGACTTGTGCGATCGAACAATTGGTCGGGCAAAACCACATGTCGCGGGTGATATTTTTCCTGCAAACTGCCGACTGCGGTGACGCAAATGATCCATCTAACGTCGAGGGATCGCAGCGCCCAGAGATTGGCACGATGATTGATTTCTGTCGGCAAAAGTCGGTGGCCACGACCATGGCGAGGCAAGAACCAGACCTGACGACCCGACATTTCGCCGCCGATGAGAGCATCGCTAGGAGAGCCGAATGGCGTATCGATCCGCAGTTCTTCCGTTTGGGTGAAGCCGTCCATTTCATAGAGACCACTGCCGCCGATGATGCCAATCGCAGGTGTTTGATGCATGCGGCGAAGATGGAGCTTACCCGCGCATTTGCAAGGAAGAAGCGCAAGCATTTGCTTGGCGATGCTGCATAGGCACCCATTCTTCCGAGAGGCGGAGGCGGGAATCGAACCCGCTCATTTCGGTTTTGCAAACCGCTGCCTTCCCACTTGGCCACTCCGCCGTTATCGGATTATTGATTTTGGGAGAAAAAATGATTTTTCCACGTAGCACGCGAGGCGGAGGCGGGAATCGAACCCGCTCATATCGGTTTTGCAGACCAATGCCTTCCCACTTGGCGACTCCGCCGTGCACGTTGGGGTGCGCAAACTACACGGCTCGAGTGGGAGTTGTCAATCCCTGAGATAAAAAATTTCTGGCGACTAGCGAAACTTGGAGTGCGCAGACATGTCTGCGCTTTTCCGATCCAAGGCGACAGGTCGCCCTGATTCAAAGCGGCATAGTCTGAGGGAAATTGCATGAAGAAGACTTTGATCCAGGCAGGCGCATGGAAATCCGCCGCCACGAATGCTATATAGTCTTCACATCGATGGCGGGATAGGAGGAGTGGTGAGATTCGCTGTGTTGACGACAAAGTTTTTCATTTGCTCACGTAATCCCGCGAAAATGCTCGATTCCAAAGGCTGATGACATTTATGACCCAATAATTCACATTTTGTTTTGAGCAGATTCCCAAAAAGACACAAATATCCTATAGTCGCCTCCTGACCTACGAACAGCTTTATTTAATTGTTCGGCGTAAAATGAGGATTTTAGACTGTTTGCCAAAATTACGTGCCGTTATAAGTGCGGTTGGCACAGATGGATTGTACGGTATGCGGTGCTTGCAAGAGCGACTGGAGTGTATCAAATAGCTTTTGCTCCAATTC
>JAIYDP010000286.1 GCA_027487435.1 Verrucomicrobiaceae bacterium
GGGGGGGGGGGGGGGGGGGGGGGGGGGGGGGGGGGGGGGGGGGGGGGGGGGGAAGAAAGGGGAAGTTTATGTGTGGGGGGGGGGGGGGGGGGGGGGTACGGCGTCGATGAACTCGGAAAAGGCTACAAGGGCTTGTGAATTTTCGCCGCCGCTGCAGGATAAAGACTCTAAAAATAATTCTTTAGCGCGGCCGATCGCTCCGGTCCCAAAAAGAAACGCGGCGTAACGCCAGCGATGGACTTTGCTGTCATCATATTTGAGGGCTCGTTCAAACGCCGCAACCACCGCCCCTCTGGGGGCGCCGCGGCGCTCTAACGACTCAGCGTACCAGAAAAGAGAGCGCGGCGTAGTCCAGCACCGCGCGGAGAGGTCGTCCGCTTGGGCAAACGCGTCTTCCCCGCGCCCAGCGGCGGCGAGGGCGTTGATGTACGCGAGGTGAAGGTCTGCGTCCTTCCGGGTCAAAATTTTGCGGAGGGGACAGACCTGGGGGCACGAGCGGCTGAGCGCCGCAGCATCGGCGAGGAGGGGGGCTGCAATGGGCTGCCGCTTGAGCTTTAGTTGCAAAACGCGAGAGGTCAGGGCGGGTATGTCGGCTTTGGCAGCCATGGCGGCGAGTTCGTCGAAGGAAGGGGGGGGGGGGTCTAAGAGCTCGCACTCAAAGAGGAGAAGCCACGTGCGGGCGCTTGGGGTGCTCTGGAGGTCATTGGCAACGAACGCTTTAAGCAATTGAAGGGACGACGCGGCCTCGTCAAGGGGGGCGCGGTCGAGGAGGAGGTCGAACAAGCCCAAGGCGCGATAGTCGTGCTTGTGAAGTTGAAGAAACCAGTGAAATCTGGATGGTCAGAGGGATTGTAGAGTAGGGGTTGAATTTATCGTGACGCATGATGAAGTTGGCAAGAAGTACGCGTGGACTGCCGCAGGGTGGGGATTCTGGCCGCAAACTGCTTTTCGAAACATTTGATGGGCGATTTGTGAAGACGAGTCGAGATAGAGCTTGGCCATGGCTGCCTTGGCTATGGAAAGGCTAGTCGCGGTATCGACTGTCACTTCTAGAAGAAGCATTCGGACAATTTCATCACAGCTCATCTTCACATGACTCTTTTAACAAATAATAATGTTAGAGATTTTAAATTCACAATGAACTGGAGGTCACATCAGAAGGTGCACTACAGCACGGAGGACCTTCATCGTCGACGAGAAGTCATCGTGATGAAAGTGAGTAAATGCATGCGCCTCTCATAAGAAAGAAAATTGAGACCGACGACGACGTGCGCACTCTCTCCGTCCGAGGGGTCGATCCCGAGCGAAAGAAGGAGATAACGAAGCTGAAGGGGGACTTGGCTCGAAAGAAGGAAGAATTAGAGTCAGAGCAGATGGAGTACACCTCCGCTTTGCGGAAGTCGAGGGATTTGTTGCGCCGCCGGGGCGCTGATGTTGCAGCGCAGGAGGAGGAGCGGGCGTTGCTCAAATCCAAAGCCGACGAGCTGAAGGCTTCCCTCCAACTCTACGCCGACCGGGGCTAGCAATCGCACCGTTTGGGGCATTGCAATCGCATTTTACTGCGCTTTGAGCCCCGCCAACAGGCCTCTCAGTGTCGCCGCCATCGCTTCGCGCCTCACCCCGTCCATCCCCCCACCCGGCGCGGCAACCTTCGCGAGCATCGGCGTCACGTGTGCTTCAATCAGCCCATCCCAGTCCTCTCCATCTCCCGCAGCGGCCATCAGCGCCCCGCCTCCTACATCAGACCCCCTCCCTTAGAGCCAATCTCCTACCCAATGCGGCAGAGGCCGATAAGCCCTTTAAGACATACACGTCGCAACCAAACACGTCCGCAAACACCTTTCCGACTTCAGACTCCCCCTCCCTCGCACATCACCTGCCGAATCCCCTCGTTTTCGGACGCACCTCCCGTCAAGAGGATCGAAGACACCCCCCCCTCTGAGATATCGGCAAAGTGCCGCATGAGGAGCGCCTGGCTCTGGACGAAGACGCGGCCGAGGTCGGTCGTGGACGCCGTCGTGAAGTCCCTCCCGTCAGAGAACGTGACCTGTGGCTTCTCGCTGTTAAATCAGAATAAAGCTGGTGCTGACGTGATATGTGGGTGGAGTTATTTCTGGAAACACGTGCGGGAGGACAACAACGTCAGTTGGGGTCGGCGTCACGAATTTCTCCCAAGGGACCCCCATTTTTTGCCGCACCGTATCCCTTGAGTGTGAGCAATGGGGGGGGGGGGCTACCGCGCAAGAGAGCCGTTGCGGAAGCAGAGGAGCCGCATGAAGCCACCCGCAGCACCGCCGAAGACGTAGCTGTGGGGGGATGCTGGCGCGGCGTCAAGGCCGCCGGAAACAGAGAGTGCAAACACGCGCGGTGGGTGAAGTGAAAAGCTGGCATCGCAGAGACATGACGCAGCCATCACAGAGATATCAAACAGACATCAAAGGGGCCTACGAAGGGGCTGCGCAGTCGGCGCAAAGAGCGTGTCCGACGTGCCGAGGCTAACCACAACGTTGCCAGGCGAAACGGCGCCCTGCCCAGGACTAAGCGCAGGGGGCGGGGAGTATTACGACGCCGCACATGGACGCTGGGTTGTCGCCTGTAAATGGAACGACTTTGCAGGAGCTTTTAAATCCAAAGGCGCGCCATGTCGGCGCGACGGGGCCGATGGACGTCGACGCGAGAGCGAGCTGTGGAGGGGTCAAAATCATATGGGGGGGGGGTGCCTTTGGAAGGCGCTCGAGGAGGGATGGGGCCACTGCGTCGAGCATCGCGCTGTCGTAACAAAGTCCGCTAACAGACACTAAGTTAGTCCCAAGCCCGTCGCCGAGCTCTGATTGTCAGGTCGGACAGGGGGGGGGCACCCATTGGAGCGTCTGTGCCGGATAACAGTGAGGCGATAAAAGAGCTAATTAGATGGACCCGTGCCGTGCGCACGTACGCGTCGGGGTCCGTTTTGAAAAATTTTCGAATTTGCGGGCCCTGCGCACATGAATTCATTAAAATAACATCTCAACAGCAAATCTCTCCGTGGGGGGGGACCCCGTGCGCGCCTGAACTTCGCCCGCGCCACCCACAGCCGCGGCGAGCTCCGCGCACTCGGCGGCGGTGGAAGTGTCCTGCGCGTTTGAGGCGCTCGCGTGGGGGTGGGACCATCCAAATGGGGGCTGTGGGACGGGAGAGCATGAGGCCAATGCGATCGGGGAGGGTTGCGAGGTCGGGGCTGGCCATTGCGGGGGATATTTCGGAAAGAAAGGAGCTGTTGAGGTAGACTGTGCCATGCTGCTGCGCACATCCGGATATAGCGGATACGTTGGAAAGGTCAATGCCTTTTGTTTGGATAGCAGAAAAGAGTTGAATGAGGGCCTCCACAAACATGCGGGGGTCGGCGTGGGCAATTGTCGCGTCCGCGTTGTTGAGTACGCCTCGCTCCGATGGAAACCGCTGCAATGAGCTGTAGGGGATGGAAACAACAGATGGCAGTGACAGGCTGTCCTTGTTGATGATCACAGCCGTCGCCGATTGCGTCGAGATGTCAATCCCAACAAAGAGCATGATCAAGTACTTCTGACTTGTACTTTCTACCAATATGGACGACGACAACGACGACTATGGCACCGTCCAAAATGTCTGTGGCTCCGTGCATGACCTCGTGAATGTCCTTCGGAGAATTGACGGGGTCGGATATAAAGCCTACAACGACGTGAAGGGTAGACGAAGGGTGCCTTTCCTCATTTTCAAGGTGGATGGACGTTCGACTCCTTCACACTGTTCATCGACCACATCCAAAGCGATCCATACGCCCCCCCATCTCGGTCAGCTTACATCTCCGTCCTCTCACGCCTCAGGGTGCGCGTCGTCATGGACCAAAGAAACGCCCGATTCCCCGAGTCCCTCTACAGCACTCCCGACAGGTCTGCTTTTTCCTTTTTGCAATCGACCCATAGGGCCCTCGCCATCTCAGACTTTGTCGCCCGAGCATTCGCCGACATGATCCGCAAGCAGGAGCTCTACAAAGGTGCCCCGAACACAGGTAGTGCTTAACGAATCGCCTTAACAGTTTGTTAGGTTGGGCAGGTCTGAAGGGGGGCGATTTCTCGATTGCAGAGCCATCCCAAAAGGTCCTCCTCAGGTCCTCTGTGCGCATTGACGCAAATGCGGCCGAGGCGCGGTTCTCCTACTCTTTTCCCGCCAGAGGTGTCTCTAAGCCCCTAACGACTAAAACTGACGCAATTTAGGGCGAACGATCGCAAGCGGCCCTTGCATCACACTTTTAACAGCCCGCCTCCCCGCCTTAGTGAACGCATCGCTCCTGTTTCCAAACCTCGTAGTTCCTAACAAAGAGGAAATTTGAGTTATTTAGAATGCAGCGGCAGCCCATCGCCACGTTGCGCTGTTAGAGGACCAGCGCGCTCTCCGTCGCGCCATAGCCGCTGAGAGTTTTTAATTTTCAATTTGGTTTTTCTTAAAAGGACAGAATATTGTGCTTTTATCGCGAACGGGTCGATCCTCCCGCGCGCGTCTGGCGTCGATGATAGGCCGATGAGCGGCGCGGTTCCCTTCGTTTCACCGCCAGAATTTGAAAAGACGTTCGTTTTGCCGCAGTACGGGGGGGGGGGTCGAACGCTCAGTTGCCCAGCCGGGGCCCTGTCAAAGGAATGGCTGTCGCGGAAGGGGTGACCGTTGTTGTAGGGGGGGGGTTCAACGGCAAGTCGACTCTACTCGAGGCCATCAGACATGGGGTGGGGGGGGGAGGGTCCGCTTGTTTGACTCTGAAAGGTGTTTGACCACATTGAGGGGGACGGCAGGGAGCTCGTAACGGGCACAACTCAATTTTCTTAAGTAATAGTCTGTTAGCGACGTCACAGCCGCCTTCGTCGCAGCGGAGGACGGCCGCTACGTCGACGGCGTCGATCTCTCCCCCCTCATTCGAAACCTCCCCTTCGGCCGCGACGTTTCGAATTTTTCGACCCTCGATGCGAGCGGCTCGACGTCGCAGGCCGCGTCCATCATGTTTGTTATCTTTAAAGTTTAAAAAGTTATTCCATAAGGTTTATTCTTCTGTTTATTTTTTTTTTTTGAAATAGATAATAAAAACTTTGTTTATTTCTAGTGGCTCCGTTTTTTTTCTTTTTTTTTTGTTGCTTCTTTAGCCTTTTTTTAACGCTTTTGTTTGTAAACTTCGTCGTTTTAGTGCCGCAATTTGTATTTTCAAAGCGTATTGGGTTTGTCCATTTTTAAGAGCGTTATTTTATTTATCGTCCGCGTCATCGGCTGATGTCGCCCTAAAATGCTAAAATAAAAGAGAGGCTGTCGAGGTCGGCTCAACTCTCCTCCTCATCGACGAAGACTCTGCCGCCACAAATTTGATGATCAGGTCCCCCCCCTTCCGTTTGAAGTTGACGGAGCCAGGGACGCACGGATGGAGGCTCTCGTCCACAGAAATAAAGAGCCCATTAGGCCTTTTTTATCTGCTGTGCGCGCGTTGTTTTCGGAGCGGCGCGTGTCGACTGTGATTGTGGTTGGCGCGTCGGGTCAATATTTTGATGTTGCCGATCGGGTCATCATGCTTGACGAGTACGTCGCCCGCGACGTCACTACCGAAGCGAAGCGAATTGCGATGGCTATGGGGTCCCCCTTGCAGCAGGGTCGCCTCACCCCGACCGTTCGTAACTTAACAGACGCTACGTTTGGAAATGTCACACCGCGGCGCATCGTCGCCGCCTCTCTCCGCCGCGACCCGCGCGATAAAGCCGTCGCGAAGGGCCCGCGCGCTCTGCGCTGGGGCAGCGACGACGTCGACCTCAAAATGGCGACTCTTGCCGAGGCGGCGCAGTGCCAAGCCGTCGGCCTCTGCGTCGAGTGGCTGCGCGACAGATGCGTCAGGCTTCTGCTCTGCCTTTTTGTTAACTCTGTCAGGGTGACGTTGGCGTCGCGGATGGCTTGCGCGCGCTTGAGGAGGCGCTGGACCGCGCCGGCCTCGACGCCTTGAGCGACCGCAAGCTGGGGGGTCTCGCGCGCCCGCGTCGGTTTGACGTGGCTGTTGCGCTGAATCGAATCCGCTCGGCTAAATTTCTTTGCGGCGGCGTTGCTGCACGGACGAAGCGGGCGGCTGACGAAGTCTTGAGCGCGCAGCCGACAGAGGCGGCACGAGGGGTCAGTGCCGCGGCTGTCGAGTTTTCTCCACGCGGCGCCCAAGAGGATCGACCGTTTGGGGGGGGGCGTGGGGGGGGGGAGGATTGGCAGCGAGGAAGAGGGCGCGGGCATCATCACGGACGGGGGGGGGGGGGGGGGGGGGAGAGGGGGCGGAGAACGACCGCAATGGCAGTTTTTTCGCGACCGCGCAAGGGCGA
>JAIYDP010000318.1 GCA_027487435.1 Verrucomicrobiaceae bacterium
CCCCCCCCCCCCCCCCAACGTCCACGCGATGGCGACAACGCGCCCTCCTCCGTTTTTTGAAAATAGTCACGCGCGCAGAGTCTGCGGCAGGACCGCGACGGCGCGGCGGCGGAGGTGGCGCAGCTGCGGCTGGCCAAGGGGCGGGTGGACGCGGAGGCGGCAGTGCTGCGGGAGCAAGGTCGGGGGGGGGGGTGCCGAAGGTGTGACGCTGCTAGCGGCCAAGTTAAGTCAAGAGCTGCGGGCGCGCGAGGTGCGCGCCCGAAGCGAGGAGCATTTAATTGACCGGCGGCTGGTTGTTAATTTAATCGTGACGTACCTCGAGTCCGGCGCCAAGCGCGCAGACATCCTCGACGTCATTGCGCGCATCCTCGACTTTAACGAAGAGCAGAAGCAGCGGGTGGGCCTCTTCTTTTCTTTTTTTGAAAAGCAATTGCTGAAAGAACTTTAGAGACTTGAGCTTTGATGCGGCAGGTCGGGTTGACAAGGAGGGGGTGGCTGTCTTGGTTCTCTTCGCCGCCTGGTACAACCGCGGACCAAAAGGTGGCTTGCGCGCAGGCAATGAACTCAATTTTCCAGTCCATTAGCGACCTATGGGTGGAATTCTTGATGAAGGAGAGCGTCAACCCGCAGCTGGAGGGGGGGGGAGGGGGGGAGTCCGAACCATGAGAACCGACTTTCGGCGTGAGTGTTGTTGTAGAGATAAACTAAAAAGCGATTATCCACGCTCTTTTAAGCCCTTCAAGACAAACGGCAGAATTGCGCCCGTGTCCTCGAGGCTCTGGACGACGACGTCCGCGCCCTCCTCCGCCAGCGAACTCAAACTGAAAATTCCCGTCGCAACCGCAACCACCCGCGCCCCCACAACTTTTGCCGCGCGCACGTCGGAGAGGGCGTCGCCGAAATGGACGACCTGTTCGGGCGCGACGCCCATTTTTGCCGCGGCAAGCTTGATGAGCTCTGCGCGCTCAACGTGGTCGCTGCCGAATGCACCGGCGACGAAAAAATGGTCGAGCCGAGCCGCGCGAAGTTTTGCCCAGCCGATGGGCTCGAGGTTGCCGGACACGATCGCGAGGGTGGCGTGGGGGGCGAGCTTGGTGAGGAGGTCTGTGACGCCAGGTAGGATGGCAGGTCTTAGATCTGCGCCTGCCAGGCTTTTGACTGCTGAGTCGACGGCGAGCTGCACTGCGCTGTTGAGGAGGGGGTCGATCTGGTTGGGTGTGAGGAGTCAGAAGGAGGAGTACTTTCTCGTTTTCGACACCGTAGTGTCGTGCGAGGGATTGGATGATTAGCTGAGCTTGTTAGAGGTGGCTACAGCCATTGGAACTCGATCAGTTGAGCCGTGATGTGAAACAGCGTCCAAGTTGACGTTCGACAGGTCCCACGTCAGCTCAACGCACTGAAAGTGGATGAGAAAATATGCAGCTGTAGCACCTGTGACAGGGCCGTTGCATGCTCTGGGATAGGACCTCGAAGGAGCGTTCCGTCTATGTCGAAAGTCACGTGAACCGGAATCGCTGTCATGCCAATGAATGACTAACTATTCGTTATTTTTTCTGTTAAGTTGGGTGAGATGGGCAACGTATGCGGTGGATCGCCGAGCGGCGCTGTAGTTGTCCAGAGCGCACCGCAATCCTCACAAAAGTCACACATCGAGGTCGAGGAGGTACGATCGCCTACGCCGGTTGGAAATGATGTTAGCATTGTTCGGGGAAATGACAAGGTAATGTTGGACAAGACGTCGGCGAAGAAGATTGAGATCACGACCCGGGATGTTGAAGATATGTTCCTCGAATTCGACAAAGATCAGGATGGTCGCATAAACTACGAAGAGCTGAAGCAGTTTGTCGTTGCAGTCTCGACCAAGTCCGGCTCTTCTTTCGTCCCGTCCATTGTCCCTGCTTCAAAGCCATGGCTGACATCTTCAGAAAGAATTTGAGCTAGTACGAAGATGTCTTGGAATGGACGAAAAAGAAACGTGCTCAAAAGACGACATCCTCGCCGTCATCCCTGCCCTTGTCGTCCGGTCGGCGGCGCTCATTATAGTCGACGTCCAAAACGACTTCATATCGGGGTCTCTTCAGGTCGCCGAAGGCGAGCTTGTCGTCCCCATCATCAACACGATACGGAAGAACGTTCACTTTGACTTTATCGTCTTCACCCAGGACTGGCACCCCGCAGACCACGTCTCTTTCGCCGCCAACCATCAAGGTGATGCTGGTGCTGGCAAGCCCAACGCATGTAGGAAAGGAGCCTTTCACGGTCATCGAGTTGGAGGATTTGGGGATCTCCCAAGTGCTGTGGCCTGTGCATTGCGTTCAGAACTCGTTTGGTGCGGAGTTCCACAAGGACGTCGACCATCGCGTCGGGGACGTTGTTGTCCAAAAGGGGCAGAAGCGAATCTACGACAGCTACTCGGGGTTCTTTGACAACTACAAGGATACCGACACCGGCATGAATGCGCTGCTGGAGGCTAAGGGGATAACAGACGTTTTTTTTAAGTTTGCGTTTGTTAATGATGGCAGGTTTACGTCTGCGGCCTTGCGTACGACTACTGCGTCGGGTTCACAGCGTTGGACGCAGCTGCGCTGGGATACAGGACTTTCGTGGTTAAGGACGCGTGTAGATGTGCGTCCCCCCCCCCCTCTTCTTGCTGTGACACTGCAGCGGTCACAGAGGGCACTGGAAAAGACATGGAAATCAAGCTACGAGAAGCTGGAGTGACCGAGGTGAACTCAAGTGCGCTGAACGACATCCGCTACGAAGAAACCATTATGTGCAAAGCAGACAAGCTCCTTCGTAACAGGCAGTCTTTGCAAAAGGCTCCCATGTTTGGTGACGTTGCTGTCCCTCGGATTTCTCACAGGCCAGATGAATTGCCGGCTATTGCAGACGGATTGAAGCACACTGGTGCAAGGAAGTAGTTGCATGAATGTATGATATGGCAAGGCCCCTGTAAGAAAGTGATGAAAACGAAGTGCGTTTGAATTAACAAACATGTCAACTTCTGTTAGTTAGAAATGATGGCCTTGCTGGTTTTGCTGGCCCTTATCCAAACTGTCGCAAGTCGTACGTGCCATCACACTTTGCTTGAGCTGAGAATCTTCTGACCCTTCGCAGAGGCAACCGACGGGAGGCGGAGCCTTCTGTCCGGAAGCGGCCTCAGCCTCTCCACCGCCGGCTCCGTCGCGACGTTTGTTCTCACAGCCAGGGACTCGTCAGGCAATCGCAGAGTTGTCGGCGGGGACACTGTACTCTACGATGTGGTCGGGGCGCAGACTGTGTCCGGGGTTGGAGCCGATCTTTCTGACGGGCGATACACGGTTTCCTTCACCCTGACAAGAAGCGGCTCGTACAGCGCGTCAGTCACCGTCGCTCAAAGTGCTTCAAAAGCCTCCAGTTCTTATCTGTGCAGATGGAGGCCTGACAGGGGAATACTTTGAGAACGTTTGGTTCTTCTACACCCCCGTTCGCACCGTCGTGGACCCCATGATCAACTTCACATGGGGCCAAGGCCTTATCACCCCATCGGCCTCAGACTTTGTGTCCATCCGCTGGACGGGCCGGGTGCTGCCGGAGTTCACCGAGACGTACACGTTTTTTGTGTCATCAGACGATGGCGCCCGCCTGTGGGTCGATCGCGCCCTCCTCTTTGACCATTGGGATACTTCGTTTGATGTGTCTCTGATGTTTTCTCACATTTGAAGCTGCAACAACACGTTCGGCACCATTGCCCTCGTCGCGAACACGTTCTACTCCATTAAGCTGGAGTACAAAGAAAACACCAACGACGCCTTCGTCTCCCTCCGCTGGCAGAGCCGCTCCGTCCCGCTCGCCCTTGTGCCCCCATCGAGGCTCTATTTCGAGACTGGAACCCCCGGCAGCCCTTTTTTGATTTCCATTGCTCCATGTTTGTCCTTTTTTCCTCTTTAGTTGACCCTTTTACTAGTCATCACATGCGGAACACTTTCGTCAGCCGTAGGGGCAGGCTTGACAATCGCGACGGCGGGTACCACGGCGCAACTGACGATCCAAGCTGTGGACCAATACTGGAATGACAGAGGGCTAGGGGGGGACAACTTTGCTGTCGTTGTCTCGCCCCAGAGCCCAACACAGCGCGCCGTCCACGCAACCCTCAACGACAATGCGGACGCATCCTACAGCGCCGACTTCATCGCTACTTTTGCTGGCGTGAGCGCCGTCCAGTCCATCCTCCTCTCAGGTCAATGTCGAGGCACGGGAAGTCGCTGACACTGCAGTTGGACAAGTCTTTGCGACGTTTTATGACGACTCGGGGGGGTCTTTTACAACGAGAGTGGCTTCAAAGTCGGTGACGGCGATGGGGTTTTCGATCGCGTCGGGCCAGTCCCGAACGACGCTCTACTCCCTCCTCTCATCGGGCCAATTCAGTGCGAGGTGGATTGGCTTCATCCAACCCACTCAATCCACGGTGTACACCTTTCGCACTGTCCTCGCGGGGTTGCAACCAAATGTCGAAAAGTACCGGCTGTACATTGACAACGTGCTTGGCATGGACTCCTGGACTGTCGCCGTCGTTGCGACGAACCCAACCTACTCTCTCGCCCTTGTCGCCGGTGTCGCGTACGAGCTGAAGCTGGACTATCGCTGCACCGCAGGGACGACAGACACGGACGCAAAGGGAGTCCGCCTCGACTGGGCGTATCCTTCCAACGCAATGGCTGCGGTTCCTTCGACCGCCCTCTACCTCCCCTCCCACGTCACAAACTCCCCGTCATCTGTCACCGTCCGCCCCTCCGGCACTTGTGCCGCTCTGTCGTCAATTTCATCTGCGACTTCGAGTCTCAACACTGCGACTGCGGGGCTCACTTCTACGTTTACGGTATCTGCGCGCGACACTTACGGAAATGTCAAGTCGCTTGGCGGCGACTCGCTTCGGGTGACTTTAAGCGGGGCAGGCTCGGCTAGCGGCGTTGTGGTCGACAATTCCGACGGGACGTACCTTGTCACTTACGTCACTTCAAGGACAGGCACATACGACATGACCGTTATGCTTGGCCCTTCTCAAGTCGCCACCAGCCCGTTTCGAATTATAACGCAACCAGCCCGTCGGCATTTCCAATCAAGCGTTGCGCGCGGCGCATCCCTCACGCTCGCTACCGCTGGAGTGGCTGGAACGTTCACGATCACCGTCCTTGACCGCCACGGCAACTATCAGCCCTTCCGCTGGACGGGAAACGACCCTCTCCTCGTTTGCTCCCTCGCGGATGGCACATCCATCACGTCATCAGTCGATGCCGCCAGCCCTGTCATAGCAGGAGCGGCCGTAACGAGTGTCTCCACACCCACAACGCTCGACTCTCCGCTGGTCTACATGTCCTACGCAGTCACTCGCAGCGGCTCCTATGGCCTCTTTGTGAATGGCTCTGCTTTTCGAGAGGACGGCGCTGTCGGCGGCTCCCCCTTTTCTCTCGTTGTTGTCCCGCACATCGCCTGCGCAGCTGCGTCGATTCCTCGTGGCTCGGGGCTTTCCCTCGCAACGTCTGGCGTGTCGGCTTCGTTTACTGTTTCCATTGCTGATGGGTACACAAACGCCCGAACGGTTGGAGGGGATGTGGTTGCGTCATGGGTGCGCGTTGACCCGTCTTCGACAGGGACGGCAGATATTGTTGCGACAACGACGGATTCTTCGAACGGCAAGCACAGCGTGTCTTATGTGGCCACCAAAGCAGCGCCATCGACGCTTCAGTCACAGTCAAGCCGCTTGTGGGCGCAGCTAGTGGCGGGTGGGGGGCTCGTCGCTACGTATTTTGATGGCACAAATCCCCGAGTGTCAAGAGCTGACTCTGTCGTCTCCTTCAGCGCTGCAGCAAGCTCAATTGGTACTCTTGGCGTAGGCTCATACTCTTCCGGAAGCTACTCGCTTGTTTGGGCTGGGGCAGTCCGACCCAGCACATCAGGCGTTTTCACTTTCTTTGTCGGACTCTTCCCCACGACTCCTACCGCCGCCATCTCTTTTTCCCTCCTCGTCAACAACGTCCCGATCACAAGCTTGTCCTCTGCGGTACCAACAGGCACCTTGTACTCTGGTGCGCTGACCCTTCCCACTGCAAACGCTTATTATGACGTGTCGTTAACATATACGTCGCCCTACAACGTTGACAGTGGGGTGGCACTTCGAGCCAGCAGCTCTAGTCGTGCTAACAGCGTCCTTACAACATCAGAAGTATTCAGGACTGTTCATTTGGTTGGCAGCCCCTTTGCAGTCGCTGTGACGACAACATCAACTTGCGCAACGTTGTCGACGTCTTCAATATCCGGAGTGGTCGGCTATCTCACAGCTGGGAGTGCAGCAACGTTCACAATGCAAGCGCGTGATGCAGCCGGAAATCTTTTGGACCGCTTCGATGACGGATTTTCGTTTGGGCTGCTCTCCGGTACGAACACGGTGGGCCCGACAGCGATGAGTGCCCTCCAGCCGAGCCTTCGAGATGGGGGGGTCGTTGAGCTGCTTGCAAATAGCTCCTACGTTGGGATTGGAGCTTTTAATCTCAACTACACCCGCACTGTTGCAGGGCAGTACACAGTGCGGGGCATGTACTTCCAAGTGGGGGGTCTGATCGGGGAGTACTTTGAAAACGACGACCTCACAGACAACAATGTCAGTCCCACAGGAGCAATCGCAACGGCGAGGGCTTTCTTCCGTGTCGACCCAACGATCAATTTTAGTTGGGGCCTTGCCGCCCCCGTGACGTCGGCGGAGGTTGGGACGACGAAGTCGATTGGTGGAAATTTCTTTTCTGTCCGCTGGACTGGCTCGTTGAAGCCTCAGTTTGCGGAGGTCTACACTTTCTCCGCCGAAGTGTCTGATGGCGTCCGCGTGTACGTCAACGACCTCCTCGTTCTCAATTTTTGGACGGCGACGGCTGCGATTCAGGAGGGTACCGTCGGATTGATTGGCGGAGTTCTTTATCCACTTCGCGTCGAGTACCGCGAAGCTGTCGGCAATGCGACCATGCGCCTTTCGTGGCGTTCGCGATCTCAAGCTGCTGAGATTGTTCCCTCATCTCGTCTCTATTTCAATGTGACAGCTCCCTCCCTATCTTCCGCTACCGCCATTGTCGAACCTGCTGCAATCTGTGCCGCTCGGTCGACAGCAACGGGCGCTGGCCTCAGCGTTGGCTCTGCGGGAACGATTGCTGCTTTCACAGTCCAGGTGCGTGATCAATTCTCGAACCCGCGCAAGGTCGGAGACTTTCCTGACCTTTTCGGGAGGCTGACGACGTCTGTTTGGACGCTGCAGCGGTCTGTGCCCGTCACTGTCGCATCGCGATTGGCAAGCTTAGACCATACGGGGGGCCTCAGCGCGACTTACTACACAACAAATTCATTCTCTGGAACGATGGGATAGTAAGCCTGAAAAGCGCCAGACTTACCCTTTAGTTGGTGCCAAGTGACCCCAGGCATCGCAATGTACTACACCTGCATGCCCGGCGCCGATGTGAACAACATCAACGTCGCAGACGCCGACAATGCATATTCGCTGCGATTCGGAGGTGGTGTTCGTCCTTCCGCAGCGGGTATGCACACGTTCTATTGGGTCATGGCAGCTACAGCAGACCGCATCCGCTTGACCATCGATAACGCCCGTGTGATCGACTTCTACACGACGGCGCCAGCGGCCACGTTAGTGTCTGGTACGATCTCTCTCAGGGCAGCAGAAACGGTCTACGACTTATCAGTCGAGTACATTCGCAACGGCGGCGGGGGTGCGCGGACGTCTTACATCCCTCTGTTTCAATTTCTTCGCTTTGGGATTGCTGCCTTCAAAGACATCGAGACTTCGCGCCTGCACCCTTTGGGGGGGAGGTACCTGATGACCTACACCCCCACTGTCAAAGGGACATACGAGTTGAATGTGATGTATCCTCTGACTGGCGGAGTTGACGCCACTTATTATGATGACGACACGCTGACGTCCTCTGTTGCTGTGCGAGAGGAAAATGCGATTGACTTTACTTCCAGTCTCGCCATCAACACAGACTTCACGACAGGGCCGCGATCATTGCCTGGCTATGGCGCGCTCAGCGACTTGCAGAGTTTCTCCGTGCGGTGGAATGGACTCTTCATGCCGACGACTGGAGCTGCAGCGTACACGTTCCAGGCAACGACAGCTGCGTCAGATGAGCGTGTGAAGCTTTGGGTGGATGGGTCTCTCCTCATTGACAGGTGGGCCACTTATCAGGACTTGACTGCATCCGTTTTCACCGCAACTATCTCCCTCACTAGCGGGCAGTACACGGATTTAAGGGTCGAGTACTCTCAGTTCTCAAGGTCTGCGTCGTTTCGGCTGACATACAGTGTGTCCGGGTCCGGCTACGCTCTTGTGCCATCCACGAGCTTCTTTCGCATCCGCCACATTTCGGGCAGCCCCTTTGCTATCTCCACGATCTCTCCTTCCATCCCCTGCGCTTCCTTTGGGCTCATGCGGGGGGCTGGCATCACATCTGCGACTGCTGGAGTGTTCTCGTCGTACACGGTTACTGCGCGGGATGCTTACTCGAATCCAGTCGGCATTGGCGGGGCCACGTTTGTGTCGCGGCTGCTGCGAGTGTCCTCCGGTGACAACTGTCCCGCAGTTGTTGCGGGAACTGTCGCAGACCTCACGGACGGTACTTATGGGGTGTCCTACAACTGCACCAAAGCCTGCACCAGCGGCTATTCGTTGGTCACATCGCTGAGCGAGTCCTTGGGCCTGATGGCCACGTTTTATGATGACTCTCCCACTTATGCAACCGTTGTCGTTCTTGACACGACAAGCCCATCGCCGTACAAGTTCCCAACCATCGCCTGGAGTGCTGGGGGTCTCACGACGTTCAACGGCGTGACTCCTTCTAACTCTCGCTTTGGGCTTCGTTTCACAGGCTTTGTCCAGCCAACCATCAGCGCGACGTACACGTTTACGCTTGTTTCCGGCCAGACGTCCGAATCTGCGACGTTGTACGTCCAGAATGTGCAAGTTGTGACAATGTCCGGCGTCACCACTCTCACCGGCACCGTTGCCTTCGCCGTCGCCAATTCCTTTTACGACCTCACCCTTGAGTACCGATCATCCTCATCGTCCGGTGGAAGCCGTCGCATCGAGGTGCGGTGGGCCACCGCTGGCAAGGCAGCGACGGTTGTCGAGACAAACCGCGTGTTTACTCGCTTTGATGTCTCGAACTCAGCCACGCACACTTTGACCGCTGCCGCACCATGCGCTTCAACGTCGTTTGCGATCGGCGCGGGGCTATCAATTGCAACTGCGGGCGTTGGTGCCTCATTCACCGTCTCCATGCGCGACTCGTTTGGAAACACTCGCGCCGTGTCTGAGGACGCGTTCCTCGTGCGTGCGGTCGGCCCGTCCAGGACGTTCTCTGTCGTCCCAAGCAATCCGTCTGGAGGAGTCTACGCTGCCTCGTACACACCCACTGAGAGTGGCCTCTACACTCTGCAAGTGTTGCGCTACAACCCTGGAGGTCTTCTTGGAGAGTTTTTCAACAACATGCACCTCCAGGGCACGCCCGATGAAGTCACCGTGTCGTCAGTCAACTTCAATTGGACCACCGGCATTATTAGCGCACGGTCCGGAGGGTCGACGATGATGGGGACAGACTACATCAGCGTCCGCTGGACGGGTGCGTTTCGAGCGGAGCTGACCGATCTTTACACTTTTTCGGTTTTGTTCAATGACGCGGTAAGTTCTCCCTCCCCGTCGCCTAACACCGCAAACAGGCCCGGCTGTACCTCGACGGTGCGCTTGTTGCTGATGCGTGGACGCTGATGAGCGCAACGGGCTCCGTCATCTCAGGGACGCTCGGCACCATCGCGGATGGCCTCTACGACGTGCGGGTCGACTTCAAAGACGTCACCGGCCCCGCGTGGGTAACGCTCGCGTACGCGTCGACGGGCTTGTCGCCTCGAGCGATCCCAACCTCGCGGTTGTACTCGTCCCCGTCTGCTTTGTACGGTTCCCCTTTTTCGGTGGTGGTCATGCCCAACCTTGTTTGCGCAACGACATCGTCCATGGCTGGCCCTGGCCTGTCGTCCCTAATAGCTGGAACTCCCGCCCCTTTTACTATCACCGCCCGCGACGTGTTCTCAAACCTCCTCACAGCCTCCACCAACGCTTTTGTCGTTCGCCTTGCGCCATCAGACGGCACTCTCCGCGCAGTCGGGTGCGACGTCAACCTCCACGTCGTACCGGGTCGCTACGTTGCCTCGTGTGCCCCCACTGCTGCTACGACGTTCAACTTGACCGCTGCAATCGTGGGGGGCTCTGGAGTGTTCGGAACGTACTACGACACCTTCTCTGCAACTTTGGGGTCGTCGTCCCCGGCGCTGACTCGCGCGGACGCAACTATCGACTTCTCGCACGGAGCCTCCGCCCCCATTGTTGGTTCGGACAATTCTTACGCCGTCGTTTGGAGAGGCTTTGCGAAGCCGCCAACGTCAGTCGGCACATACAGCGTGGACGTTGCTCATGCCGGCACTTCTGACCGAGGTGCGCGCCTCTGGATTGACGGGCGATTGTTGATCGACTGCTGGAGCGTCACAGCCTCGTGCGCGTCTGCAACTATTGGCTTTTCTCTCAACGCGGCAACGTACTATGACTTGAAGATGGACTTTTGGTTTGGCAGTGCTGGAACAATGCGCGCGAAGCTGCTCCAAAATGGCGCCACGATGGCTGCTACAAGTCTTGCTCAAGCATACCAAGTTGGAGGGGCATTGATGTTTCCCGCAGTGGGCCCATCTGTGACTGATTTCGACGCCTCGTCAATTTCTGGCGGCGCACTCACCCTCGCGACTGCAGGCGTTGCTGCGCAGTTCACGATCACCGCGTTCGACGTGTTCAACAACCGCCGGACACGAGGCGGGGACATCTTCACTGCCCGCATCACTGGCTCCGCTGGATCTTCAGACGTACAGCTCTCTGATCTTGGTTCGGGCCTCTACGCGGGGACTTACGTCGTTTCTGGCCAAGGGGCATACAGTTTGTCGGTGGCGCTTGGATCTGCCCTCAAGTCAACAAGCGTTTTGGTTCAGCCCGCTCAAATGTGTGCTTCGGTAAGCTTGGGGAACGGTGGTGGGCTCTCTGTTGCGACTGCAGGATTTGTGCAAATGTTCAGCGTCATATCACGTGACGAGTACCGAAACGTGCGCACGATTGATTTCAACGAGCTATCGGTTAGGTTGGTCAGTGCAGACGGGGCTGAAACCCATACGGTGCCTTCTGATTACATTGGGGCTGCCCCAGACATTAACTTGGGCAAGTACGTATCGTATTATCGTCCTACGCGCAGTGGATCGTTTTCTCTGTCTGTGCGTCATGCAAGTGTCAACGGCCTCAACGCAACGGTGTTCAACGATGCTAACCTCACGTATCCCGTCGGATCCCTCATCACCGACGGGATCGACTACAACTGGGGCCGCGGTCCTCCGCCACTGTCGCCGTTGGCCGATCGGTTCAGCATTCGCTGGACGGGGCTCGTCAAGGCCCCTCACAGCGGCACCTTCACATTCACAGTCATCTTCGCGGAGACAGACGAAAGGGTCCGTCTGTGGGTGCGCGACCGCTGGCTTGTGGACGTTTGGACCGCGACCGCGAATGCGGCCACGTCCCTCAGCGGCACCGTCGACTTGCTCGCCAACGCCCTCTACGATGTGCGTGTGGACTACGCTGAATTGTTTGGGTTCGCCCAGGTGTCTCTCTTGTGGTCCTCCGCTGCGATACCCCTCGCTCTAGTCCCATCCCAGCGTCTGTTCGCTTCGACGTTTCACATCTCTGGGTCTCCTTTCTCGGTTGCTGTGGCACCAAGCATTACGTGCGGGACAACTTCGATCGCATTTGGAAGCGGATTAACAGTTTCGACCGCTGGAGTGGCCTCATCGTTTACTATTCAAGCCAAGGATGCCCTGGGCAACAATGTCACGACTGCTTCCGATGCTTTCGTCGTACGGGTTGGAACTTTGGACACCGTCGGCACTTCCACGACAGCCTTCATTAGCGCAACCGTGTCTAGCGTGAGCAGCGGGCAGTACAGGGTCAGGTATGTCCCTCGCGATAAGAAGACAATGCACAGTGGCTTTCAGCCTCTTCTGGTGTCTTTTGTCCCCCCCTCCCCGTACATTTTCGCAACGTACTATACGTCCTTTGCGGGCGCACCTCAAACGGCTCCGGTTGCTCTGACAGGGGCCGGACTCTCCGTCACCCCAACGTCCGCAACGCGACCCGTCGTGCGCTACTCAGGGTTGATACGCCCGACTGCGGCCGATCTGTACACTTTTTCTTTCAGTGGCGGTGCTTCACATGCAAGCAATCGCTTGATCATCCAGGGGGTCACTGTCATCAATGCGGGTGTGAGTGGGACGTACCAATTCCTCGACGCAAACATCTGGTACGACCTGTACGTCCAGTACGAGACGGCGGCATCTCCAACGGTTGTGCTGCAGTTTGCCACAGCCGGCGCTGCGCTTGCTTCGCTTCCAACGTCAGCTTTTGGTGCCGCTGCTGACTTGACGTTCAGAACCTTTGAGTCAAACGGCCTCACTGCGACTTACTACACGTCTGTTGGCAGCGCTCCACGAAGTGGCGTTCGGTATGTGGACACCGTCGACTTCTCGGGCACCTCACAAAACGATCGCCCGGACACGTCCATCAACACAACGCCAGCGCAGTTTGTGGCGACATGGGGCGGCTTTATTCGCCCCTCCCGCTCGGACCTGTACACGTTCTATCTCGTTGTTTCCTCATCGCTTGTGTCGACTGAAACGGCTTCGCTTGTGATTGATGGGACATCAGTCATCACGTACACTGCGCCTGGTACGGGAACTCTTGTGTCTGGAACTGCCAAATTCCCTGTTGCCGACGACCTCTATGACATTGCATTGACTTACAGCTACGTTGGCTCTTCAGCGTCGCATCGCTACAGGATCACCCTCATGTGGGCCAACTCAGGCCTAGAGGGAATTCAGTTCGGCGCTGCCGCCCCTCCAGCCTCTGCTCTTGTGTCCTTTAGGGTCGTGCCCTCGTCGCGGCTCTTCCGGGCGCGGACAACCCTTTCAGCGCTCAACCGCGATGACAGCACCTTTTGGTTCACGACTCAGTTCGCCCCGGGAGGATGTGACTCTTCCCCCTCCAAGCGCGAGTGCCGCGGCCTCGGGATCCGTGTCAATTCGCCCCCTCGAACGGAGGTGAAGGCCACGCAAGTGAACGCGGCCCAGTCGCAGCTAAATGACGCGACTGTGTTCAACGCCGTCACTGCTGGCGCAGCCATCACTTTCACCCTCACCGCCCGAGATGACTTTGGCAATCGAAGGGACTCCACAACCGACGGATTTGCTGTGCGTGCATTTTTGCCAACCGAATGGTCGTCCGACCCGTTTTACGGCACATACGTCCACACTCCAAGCGGGTCATCTCTTGACAACGTCAACGGCACTTACGTCACATCTCTGCTCATCACAAGGTCAGGCACGTTCTCTCTGAGCGTCCAAAGCGGCGACGCTGGCGGCAAGGGCTTGCTCGGGACCTACTTCGCCACGACGACCCTGTCAGGGGCGTCTTCTACGCGCGTCGACCCGTCGGTCAGCTTCAGGTGGGCCTCGGCAGGGCCCTTCCCCCTCTCGCCCATCTTCTCTCGATCTGCTTTCTCCGTCCGCTGGGTTGGGTTTCTTCTCCCCGCTGACACGCAGACGCACACCTTCTTTGTCTCGTCCGACTGCGGCGCCAATTTGTTTGTGGCGCGGCGGCAGCTCGTTGGGGCGCTGGGAACGGCTGCCGCCAGCTCTGAGATCTCGTCCACGATCAGCCTCGCCAGCGGCATCTTGTATGACATCGTGCTGGAGTACGCAGAAGTGACTCCGTCGACTGGCTCCTTTGTGGAGCTGAGCTGGGCTTCCCCCACCCTCACCCGGCAAGTCATTCCGTCCTCCGCGCTGTATAGTGTCTCGCCTCGACTCTCCGCTGCAGGGGGAGGTGACTGGACCGTGTCGGTCCTTCCTGCATTGTTCTGCGCCGCCGCATCGTCCGTAACCGGCGCAGGCCTCTCAGTCCTCACCGCCGGCACAGCGGGCTCCTTCACCCTCACGTCGCGGGACATGTACGGCAACAGGCGGACAGCATCCGACGTCCCATCGCAGCTTGTCTTCCGCGCAACGTTTGCCGACACTGCGACGTCCACATCGGCCAATGCGCGCACCCTCAACTCGTTTACGACTGGCGCAGATGCAAGCGGGTTGTACCCTCGGACGTTCTCAACCACACGCGCATCCGCGTTGACTCTTTACGCCACCCAGTCCCTCGGCGCAGGCATCGTTGCGACGTACTACGACGCGTTTACGTTCATGTCGCCTCGGGTCGTTCAAACGGATGCGTCGATCGACTTCTCCGCAGCCGCGGGGGCTGGATTTTTGAGCGGATTGTCGAATGGAGAGTTCAGCGTGCGGTGGGTAGGGTATTTCAACCCGGGAGGGCTGTCTTGCAGCCCTGCGACGTTCACTGCGCGCATTGACTCGACGGACGAACGTGTCCGCGTTTGGGTTGACAACTATTTGTTAGTTGACCAATGGACGCAAGCTGTTGCCGCGACGCAGTTCACTGGCACCCTGACGTTAACAAATTCCGTTGTGGCTGACCTCAGGGTCGACTACTACTCCCCCACAGCCACAGGGTCACCGTCGCGCATGACGGTCACTTACTCAAACTGCGGCTCGGGCCTGCTCGTGCGCAACCTCGTCGGCGATGGCGCCTTCCGCATCGCCATTGCCCCCTCCGTCGTGTGCTCAGGCACCGCAACCGTCGCCATCACGCAGCTCCTCACCGCTGGCGCTGCAGGGACGTTCACAATCACCGCCTTCGATTCGTTTTCAAACCCTCGCGCGACCGGCGGAGACGAATTTGTCGTGCGCGTGTTCCCAACGTCTGCAGGCGCGTGCGTCAACTGCCCCTCCGTCGTGCGGACGAGTTCGACGTCCCTCAGCGACGGGAGCTACACTTTTTCCTTTCTAGCGACGAAGAAGGGGACGTATGTGGCGTACCCATCGTTCGTTCAAGAGGGGGGTCTGTTTGCAACGTTTTACCAAGGGTCCGGCACATCTTCGCCGCGGCAGATGTCCGGCGGCATGGTCGTTGACTTCAGCACGGCTGCGAGTGGCGCCGCGCCGCCTCAGTCTGGGGTTGCGGCCAACAACGCCTTCTCCGCCGTCTTCGTCGGCTTTGTCCGCCCGTCGCTTGCGTCGACGTACACGTTCTACGTCCAATGCGCAACAACGTCCCTCGACCGCTTCGCACTGACTGTCGACACCCTTTACGGCGCCGGCGCCGCCGCGCTGATTGACTATTCCTCATCCTCCCCTCCTGCGACGGAAGTGTCAGCCACCTTCGCCTTTCCCACCGCAAACGCCTTCTACGACCTCAAGTTCGTCTACACCTCCTCCTCAGCGTCCTCCGCGCGCACCTACCGCCTCCTCTGGGCCAACACCTTCGGCCCCAACTCGCTGGACTGGCAGACGAAGCAGACGATCACAACGCGTCGGCTGTTCCACCGTTGGGACATCGCCGCTGCTGCGCCATTTTCTGAAAGTGCGAGGCCGGCGTCTGCTACGATCACGATCGCCCCTGCGGTCATCTGCGGGGCCTTGAGCTACGCAACGGGCGGAGCCCTCACGATCGGGACTGCTGGCGTCTCTGCGAGCTTCACAATCTCTTCGCGCGACGCTTTTGAAAACGACCGCGACATCAACACGGACGACACGTTCTGGACGCTTCTCTCAGGCGCGGGAGGTTCCCCCATCATTTCCGCGACCGTTGTTGCGGCCGGTTCCGTCAACAATCAGTACATCGCGTCGTACACGGCGACGTTGGCACGGTCGTACCAAATGTTCTCAAAGTACGGCGCAACAGACGTGAGGTACAGCCCGTTCGCGCTGACCATCAACCCCCTCCCCGTGTCCGGCTCAGCGACAACCTTGTCCGGCACCGCCATCAGCGCATCGTTGTTCGGTGCCGCCTCCACGTTTTCCATCACCGCCAAAGACGTCTACTCCAACACACTCTCAACAGGCGGCAGCGTGTTCGTCGTGAGGGTGGTGCGGCTATCGGCAACCGCGGACTCAACCGAGACTTGGTCAACGGGGGCCCTCCTTGGCGCCGCAACGATAGCCGGGACTGTTTCTGACTTGACCACCGGAGTCTACACGGCCACGTACACGCTGCCATCCACAGGGTTTGACGTCCGTCGCCGTTGCTGACCCCTCAGATTCACCCATTACCTCCACGCCTCGTTGCTCGGCTCTGTTGGAGGCATCCCAGCAACCTACTACGCCGCGGCGTCCATCGCCAACGCCGTTGCAAGTCCGTTTGGGGTGAGCTTGACGCCCAAGTCGTCGCGGATTGAGACCTCTTCGCTCAATTTTAACGGTGCGTCCGTGTCGACTTGCACGTCAAACAACTGCGGGTCGTCGCTGTCGTTTACGGTCCCTGGCTCTGGCGCGTTTACCGTTCGGTACAAAGCGTTCTTTGCCCCGACGTTCACCGGCGTGTACACTTTCAGAGTGTCCGTTGGCACGGGGGGCACCATTTCAGCGCAGCGAGCCCGCTTGTTCATCGACGGCAGCGCAGTTGTCGACAGCTGGACGTCTGCGCCAGGTTCGACTCAGATCACTGGCACGTACAGCTTGGCAACGACCGTCGCGTATTACGATCTTGTTCTCGATTACGCCTGCAGCTTCTCGTCGGCAGCAGACACTTCAAGGCAATTGGAGTGGGCAACAAATGGGGGGGGCTACAGCACTGTGTCAACGACGAGGCTCTACCCCCGGTGGGACGTCAGCGGATCCCCCGTCCAAGTCTTCACTTCAACTTGAGCTCCAATCGCAGCCCAGCCTCTAGCCGGCCGTTGCAATTCTTTTGCTTCTCCTCGAGGTCGATCAAGGACGTTTTCCTTCCTGCAGGAGCCGAGACTGTTGCCCGACCAGTAAATAAACAACAACTCATTTTTCGCGTTAAATTATTTTTTATCTGCTTGGATGGATGTTGAAGAAATCCAACGATTTTCGCGGCAGATGTTCCTGATTGGTAAAAAGGATCAGCTGGTTCTGAGGGCTGCGTCAGTTGTCGTCATTGGCGCTGGGGTAGAAGCGTCTGGATCGTTCGTTTGACCTCAAAGGGCTTGGGATGTCCTGCCCTTCAGCAGCTGGTCAGCAGCGGAGTCGGTTCCTGTCCGCCTCCTTTTCTCTAAACAACCAGGACGAGTCGGCATTGTCGACGGAGACACCGTCGACTTGACGAATTTGCATCGCCAGCACCTGCACGCCGAGTCTGGTGCAGCGACGACAACCAACAAAGCCCTGTCAGCATCCAATCGCCTCAAAGAGTGCCCTCACATCACCACACGCTTAAAGCCGCAGACTCCATCCGACCTGCGAAATCAAAGCGCACGAAGAGTTCCTGACCCCCCCCAATGCGCTCGACGTCGTCTCCAACTACGACGTCGTCGTCGACGCCACCGACAGCATCGCCTCCCGCTACCTCGTCTCCGACGCAGCCGTCCTCGCCCGCAAGCCTTTAGTCTTTGGAGCGGCGGTTGGGTGGGGCGGGCAACTGTCCGTCCTCAACCACCGCGACGGCCCCTGCTACCGCTGCCTCTTTCCGACCCCCCCCACGATGACGTCGAAGGACCGCTGCGCCGACGCTGGCGTGTTGCCACCCAGTTAGTTGATATCTTTTTTGCGTTGATGTGTCAGTCACGGGGACGATTGGGTCGATGATGGCCCTCGAGGCCATCAAAGTTATTCTTGGGCTTGATGGCGTGATGACGAAGAGAATGTTCTTTTTTGATGGGCGAGATTTCTCAACGCGTACCAGCCCCAAAGAATTTGTAACCCCCCCCCCCCTCAGGTGTTGCGACAATCCGATCTCGACGACGTGACTGCGCCGTGGCGTCTCTCCAAACGGCTGTTGCCTGACGTTGCGGCAGATTTGTGGCGACGTGCCGTCCATAACCGAACTGGCGCCCATTCAAGTTGAGATGTGCCCCTCCATGCTCGTGGCCACTCCGACGTCAATTCTGACGCCTCCAGCCCGTGGCGTTGGACCCCTCCGTCTGCGTGTCACCCTCAGCGTACGTCGCAGCAACAGAGGGGGGGGGGCATCTCATTTTGGACGTGCGGGGGGCGATCCAACGCGAGATCCTGCCAGTGGACGGTTCGATCTGTGATCCCCCCCCAAAAAAACAAAGACCGCTCACGCCAAAGGGATCCCCCTCGCCGAGCTCAGCGCGCGGGTGGAGGAGGTCGTTGACGTCGTCGGCGGGAGGGAGGGTGGGGTTGTTTTTGTTCGGCTGACGAGGAAGTGTTTGTCCTTTGCAGGAGGGGGGTCGATTCGTCCAAGGCGACGGCGCTTCTGCGCGACAGGGGCGTCCGAGCGCTCAACGTCGTGGGGGGCCTTCAAGCCGTTTCGCGTGAAGACCCCTCCCTCCCTTTTTTGTGAGCCGTGTCTGCGTCGTGATGATTTTAAATTCTAAAGCAGCGGCCAATCGCGCGCTGCCGCTGCCTCTGCCATCATGTCCGCGTCTGAAATCACATCACGCATGGCCAAAAGCCACATCAACCCCCCCCCGTCTTCGTCAGCGCCGGCCCACTTGCGGAAGTGACCTCGTCGGTGCCAATCGCTCAGGCGTCGCCTCGAACCGTTGCGTCGAGGACCCCACACAAGGCGCCTCCACCCCCCCCCTCCCGCGCAAGTCGAGTAGCAGCATGGCCCCACAAGCTGCGCGGCTGCAAATGTTTCTCATGGGGGGGTGCGGAGTGGCCGCTGGCTTGACGTTGGAGTGCAGCTGCGCAGCGCCGCCAAGAGTTGGCACCAGCGCGAGGTGAAGCGGGTGCAGGGCGGGTGGGGGGGGGGGTTACGTTTACTCCGCGTGCTAAAAATAGTCACTCCAGCTTCCAACTCGCCAGCGCCGCCGCGACCGTCCGCACGACCATCGCCCCCCCGTCCACGTCCACCTCCACCCGCACCGCCCTCGCGTTGCGATGTTGCAACACCAGCCCAAAACACTCATCCCGCAACTTTTCTATTCGAAATCGTTGGTTCGCCGCATTGGCCGTTGGTTTTGGCGGGAAAGCGATGATGGGGGTTGTCCCCCCCATGGGGGGGATGCGCTCGCCCTCGACGTCGAGGACCCAAAGCGCGCCGTGGCTCCACACGCCGACCCTCTCGTCGGGGAGGCCCAAGACTGCGAGGGGGGGGGCTAAACGAGTCAGGGTTTGCCTTTCGGGACGTGCTAAAGGGAGCCGAACAAAATTCTTTTAAATTTTAAAGCGCACGATCGGAGCGCGACTGGCTGGCCGCCGCCAACCTAACGAACGGCTCCTTCTCGCGTCTTGTCGCGACGATGACCTTCCCCTTTGAAACAAGACACCCTGGCTCGTCAGCACACACCCCCCCCCCCCCACCGACACGCCACCCGCCGTTGAGGGTGAGCTTGAAGCCATCGCCAGCCCCAATCGAATTTGGATTCGCGACGACAAAATCGCGCCCCTCAAACAGCGCCGGCCCCGCCTCAAATTCAAAAACAGCGTGTTCAAACCCCCCCCCCCATGGCTCAATCTCCTCATCCTCCACCTCCTCAACTTCCACCCCCCCCTCCCCCTGACCTATGGGCTCTTCGTCCGGCCCCACGTCGCGCCGCAGCCGCAGGGCCAGCTTCGTCGGGTCAGAGGGGCACCGCGCCACGCCCTCGAGAGCCTTGAGGACCCCCCCCCCCTCAACCGAAAACGCCAAAGTGTGCAGCTGCCCCACGACCGCACCGTCTTCTTTAACTTTCGCACCGCGCGCATGAGACAGCCCCCGCTTGTCGGCGGCACGCGCGAGCAGCCGCCTCTGACCGCCTTTGAGCGCCCAGAGCTCTGCGCACGGGAAAAATTCTAAATTTAGACCTGTGATGACGAAGCGAAGCCAAAAGCAGGGGGGGGCTCTCGGCTTGAGGGCGGGAGGCTCAAAAGTGTTCGCAAGCTGCGCTTCTGTTATTTTTAAGACGAAGGGCACTGCGGCGCCATCCAAACTTCCGCCCGCCTCAAACTCAAGGGCGAGCCGCTTGCCGCGTGCGGCCTGAACTAACCGGCGAAAGTCCTTAACGTCCGGCTGGTCACCGTCAAAGAGGATGCTCTGCATCTTCAGCGCGTAGACATCAATCTGATGGTCCGTGACGACCCGCTCGTACTTGTCGTCCGCGTGGGGGCTCTTAAACGGCCCCCCGTGGCTTAACAAACAGCAGACGGTCGTCGCGTCCCATTCGAACCCGCTCGCCCCCAGCGTCCCCACCGTCGCCTCCTCCATTTTGTCGTCCCAGAGGAAGCAAAACCCGCCCAGCGGCTCGTACTGCGACAGCTCCTTCAGCGCGACGGCTGCGACGGCTCTCCCAACTGACGCCGCCCCCCGCATCACTACCCCCCCCACCACACCCTCCGCAACCCTTGCGACCCCACGCGCAACCGCACTGACACCGACGGCACTCGCCACCTTCGCCAACGGCTTCCCCCCAACCCGCGCAGCGGCGGAGGTGAACGCCGACTGCAAAATGGCGACCGCAGCGTCGGGGGCGGCGTCGCGGAATTGGCGCTCGAGCAGCCGCGGCACGACGTCGAAGTGGTTGACGACGTTAACAAACTGTGCTCCCCATTCTTTAATTCGGACGTGCGCCCGCACCGCCGCGTTGACGCACAGGGGCGCGTCAAACGTCACGACGCGGACGTTGCGCGGGTCAAACTCCCCCCTCTGTCCGAGGCGCCGTTTGAACTCCAACCCCGCGACGGTTGCGACGGCGCCGCCGAGCGAATGGCCCGCGACGACGAGGCGGCCGAAGGGAAGATGCGGGGCGGCCCCCTTGAGGAGCGACGTGAGGGGCGCGGCAGAGGCCAAGGGCGGTTCGGACGTGTTCTCCGCTGACGTGCCATCGGTTTTCTTCTTGCCTCCATTCGCAGCGGTGGCGCATTTGAGGAGAGGCAGGGGTCACTATGAACGAGCTGTCGCCTGGGCCGACGATGGAGCGCGAGTTCATGATCGGCGCTAAAGAAATGTGTGTCAGTTAGGCCTTGCCCTCGGCTTTGCGGGTGGTGCTGTGGGTAACGAGGCGGGCATGAGCTTGAGACCCGAGCGCCAGATAAAATAAAATGAGAATATGAGATTGTTTTTTAACAGACGAAAATGCAGAATTGGCTATACTACAAAGTCTCGTCCAACAGAGGCGTTATGGCGGGCTACTGCAGCGGCTCCGTCAGCGAGGATTCGCTCAAGGAGTCGCCGCTCGCGTCGATGCGGCAGCCCTCCGCCAGTGCCGCCACCACCTCCCCAAAGTCTGGCCGCTTCTCCACCTCCCCTTCCCAGCAGCGCCGCATCAGCTCAATGAACCATCCCTCCGCCTCCTCAAGGTCTGCGCCCTCGTCCGGACGCCCCCCCCGCTGGATGAAGTCGAGCTGCTCGCGAGGAGCGGAGGGGAAGTTGGGGGCGCATTCGTACGGCGTGAGGCGCGTCGCGAGTTCAAAAAGGACGACGCCGAAGCTGTAGACGTCGATCTTGGGGGTGTAGCGCCCCGCGCGCGAACTCAGAACCTCCTGCGCGACGGTAAGTGGGGGCGGGGGGGGGGGGACGGGGCACCGGCGCAGCCCAAAGCCACGTCCCTGCGATGGCGGTCATTGTGCCTTAAAAGTGAGAATCCACACTTCTGAGTTAAAATAGACCCCCCCCCTGCACGCCCGTCGCCTGCCCAAGGTCCGACACTTTGCAGCGCCAGTCGGAGTTTAAAAGGACGTTCAAGCTTTTTAAATCGCGATGGACGAACCCGCCGCGGTGCAAAAAGAGCATCCCCCCCGCGATTTCGCTCGCAAACCGCACGCGCCGCGAAAAGGGGAGGGGGAGGGTGTCGTCGTGGAGGGTTGCGAAGAGGGTGCCCCTCTCCATGAACTCGGTGACGACACAGGGGGGGTCCAAACACACACCCATCAGCTGCACAATGTTCTAAAAATAGTCACATCAGAAACACAAGGAAAAGGCACCCATTCCGACCAAACAACCCCCCCCCACCCCCACTCACCGGATGCCGCAGCGACGAGTGCGCCTTCGCCTCCCGCACAAACACCCCCCGGTCCATTCGCGCCACGCCAAACAATTTTTTGACCGCGACGCGACTGCCGCGCCACACCCCCAGCAGCACCACCCCCGCCGCGCCGGCTCCGAGCTCCGACAAGACTGTGCGGGGGGGGGGGGTTATTGGCGCGATGATGAAAAGGATTGGACATGTTTCCAAGGGACAAAAATAAATAAAAAAACGAATTTAGAGCACGGCGCACCTTCGATCTCGCCGATGGAGATGACAATGTCTGAGCGGATGTCCTCAGACGATTGGCCGCTTACACCCCCCCCCTTGAGGTCTCCAAAGTCCTGCAGCAGCCGCTCAGCCAAGCGCCGTCTGCGCCGCGCGTAGACCCTCCCCCCCCAAAGCAACAACGCGGGGATGGAGAGGGCGAAAAATATGACCAGGGGGATGATAACAGCGCCAATCCACACAGCGCGCTGAAACCGTTAGAAGAGACGGAGGGAGGCGGCACGGGCACGTTGGGAAAGTCGCCGTCAACGACAAAGGAGGGGGGGGGGACAAATAGTGGGACAGAAGAACGTCCAAAAGCGCCGGAGAAATTGGCGTAGAGGGGGGGGGGTGGTATCCACAAGTTGCAAACAAAAGTTGCGGACGTTTGGTTATCTTTGTTTGGGCACGGTAACACGTCGCCGTCATCGCGTCTATAAATAGAAATACCCCCCCCACCGACCCCAAACGGAAGCGGCAGACCGTCAACGCCCCTTAAGACTAAAATGGCGGGAACTGTTCGCGGCAACCCTCCGCCAAACCAAACGAAGGGGCTGCCGAAAAGCTCCAACGTGGAGAAGCGAAGCGAAGCGAAGGGTCCAACCGGCAGCAGCTTCGCGGAGAAGCACTCCAACGACGACCCCCCCCCCCTTGTAAAGACGAGCTCCTGCGGCTGCCGCGTCGAGGCGATGGGAAAGAATGCTACCCCCCCGGTCAGAGGCACGAGCTTCCCATCAACGGCTATTTTTAGATCGACGTCGTCAGCGTGAACGTAAAGTGCCAACGCAACCGCCCGGGGGGGGGGGGGGGGGACTTGGAGCCGCAGCTGCGATTGGGAGGAGAAGCAGAGGCCGATGAGGGGGCCCACAGCCGCAACCTGCGGGGCGGCGTCGATGAGGCGGCAGTTGGAGGGGGGGAGGGGTGCATTTGCGACCTCGAGGATGGAGTCACGCGAGCAGATGATTGAAGAGGGGGGGGTGAAAATGGAAGAGTAGACGACGAGCGCGGAGGTGCCGTTGAGGGCGATTTGGGAGGGGGGGAGGGCTTTCACCCCCACGAGGGCAACGGCGGACGCGAAGGCCTGCGTGACGGAGGGGGGGGCTATGGCGGCGCTGACGAGCGTGAAATTTGAGTTAATTATTTGCGCGCCGAAGAAGAGGCAGCGAACAAAGGTTGCGGAGGCGGTGTTGGAGAGAATGGAGAGGGAGGGGAGGGGGGGGGTGAAATCGCAGCCGTCGACGACGAGGCTGGCGGCGGCTATGGAAAAGAGAGCCCCCCCATCGATGGCGCTAAAAGACGCGTTTGTTAGGCGTGCGGTGGCGTTGAAGCCCCCGTCGACGTTCATGACGGACGGGAGAGAGGGGTTGGAATTTGAGTTCGTTAAAAAGCGCGGCCGGATGAGGTGCGCGGAAGACCCTGCGCCGGCGAAGTAGATGAAATACCCCCCCCCCCCCCCCTCGAAGAGGTCGTCTTCGGAGGACATTGACACCCCCCCCCACAGCCCGAAGGCGCCGCCATTCCACAGGGCGGAGTTATTCGAAAACGCGCAGCCGCGGGTGGACACCCCCCCCCCCACAAACACGAAGACCCTCCCCTGCGACACAGCGGAGTTGTCAAATGCGGTGACGTTTGAGGCGGTGATGTTACATCCCTCCGCATAGATGGCGCCGAATCTATTTTTAGAAATCTCAACCTGCGCGAGGCGAATCTGCGCGCCCATGGCGTAAAAGGCCTCTCTGTCAGCGCTTTTAACAATGGAGGTGTTTGTTAGCCAGAGCGACCCCCCCCATTGATAGATCGACCCGCCAAAGTTGTCGGCTTGATTTTCGGAAAAGCGAACCCCCCCCCCCGTCACTATGGCGCTCTCGGCATAGAG
Source organism: Verrucomicrobiaceae bacterium (assembly GCA_027487435.1). Lineage (GTDB taxonomy): Bacteria > Verrucomicrobiota > Verrucomicrobiia > Verrucomicrobiales > Akkermansiaceae > UBA956. Next base: position 24,253 of record JAIYDP010000318.1, read on the forward strand.
TGCCCCCCCCCTCGCTGCGCGATTGGAATAAAAGCGAGTTCCCAC
>JAIYDP010000294.1 GCA_027487435.1 Verrucomicrobiaceae bacterium
ACGTTCACAGACGCGGACCCGCTGCTGAAGTCGATGCCGTTGTTTGAGATCTCCAGTGACATGTTCCCGACCCGGCTTCCGTTTACGATGCAATTGACAGATGATGCTGAAATCCAGGTAGCGGCAGAGACAAGGGACCCCAATCGGCAAGACAGCGATGCCGAGTTCAGAAAATTTCTCCCAGAGACAGTGACGACTGTGCTGGCAGCCATGCTTATTTCTTTGGGGTCGACCGCTTGAACCAAGGGGACCTCGTCTACAAAAAGAAGGAGATTTTCGCTTGACACAGATCCGTCAAGCGACATTGAGACCTGCACCTTTCCAGCATTGAGAACAGGAGTGACGCACGTAACGATGGTAGATGAAATTACTTGAGCAACTGACGTCATTCCTTCACGACAATCTCCAAAGCAACAGAACAAGCTTCCAGTGACATTGAGGCCGGTACCAACAACACGGATTGAAGTCCCACCACTAGCGCTCACTCGCAAGGGCACAATTTCATTGATAACGATGTTTTCAAGATAGGAATACTCCACCGTATTGCTCACAAATCCTCTATCAGGATCAGCAACAGCAATAACTTCCTTCGTCCTCGGGGTTCCAGGAGGAACTCGACAAGACAAAATACTCTTTGAATTAACTTGTTGCGGTTGGACGAGACGAGATCCGAACAGACACAACGAGCGATTGTCGAAGCCATTGCCCGTTAGAGTCAAAATTGATGATCCGCCCGCAAAGGCTTGGGAGGGATAAACCGACGAGACAGAAATCTGAACGGAAATTACTTTAATACTCACACCGCTCTTTGAGAAATCGAACCCGTTCGTGCTGATCTCGATCGTGACGTCAAGACGAGAAGGCGGAGTAACACTGCACAGCACAGAGGTGCTCGACACAAACCTAGCTTGCTGAGGAATATTAGAACCAGCGCGGCAGGAGAGGGACTCAGTGTCGACAAAATTTTGGCCGAGCACTGTTACCAAGGAGACTTGATTTGCATAAACTACTGACGGCCTCAATTCAAACACACTTGGCTGCTGAATGTAATCGAATCGTACCAAAGACCCATCTCCACCGTCTATTCCGACAAACAAATCCACGGGCCCAAGATTTGAAGCGGCAGGGGACGTGCATTGAACCACTGAAGAGGACAGAAACTCAAAGCTCTGAGCTCTCTTTGAACCAAACCTGCATGACATGGCTGCGGTGAATCGGTCACCAGAAATAGTCACCAAAGTTGACCCCGAGACAAACCCAGAACTGGGGAATAGCCGAATCGAATAAGAGCGAGCCTGAAACAAAAAGGTTCCAGAGTTCACAGAAAACGTTACGCCAGATGTGGCGATGAGAGAGAAAGTAAACGGATCAGCTCGCGGCGATGGCGGCGTGATGAAAGAAAATGAGCTGTTAGAAAATATTGCAGAAACAGTGACACCGAAATCAAATGAGACTTGCAGAGTCGAACTAAAAGAAGACAAGACATTTGTTGCATTCGCCACCACAACGGTTCCTCCTGCGACTGGTCCATAACTGGGAAACATGTTGACGATGTTAACACCAGGAATTACGCGGATCAGGCCAGCAATTGTAAAGTCGACAGCATTGTTCGAAACGGACACAAGATGAAGACCAGATGATATACTTCCAAATACGCAATGAACAGAAGTTGGAGACTTGTAGAGGGTCTGTAAGCGGACACTTGAAGATCCTGCCCCAACACGGCATCGCAGAGAATCAGAATTGATAAGATTAGACCCGGTGATGACGATAGATGCGCCTTGCTCGGATATCAAGGAAGGGGACATGGCAGAAACCTCAATCGGGCTGACAAAGAGAAACGTATAGGACCCGTTCAGCACAGCATTTAGAGAAGAATCGACGACTGTGAGCAACACAGCAGCTTTGGTGCTTGCTGGAGAAACACACGATACAAAGTAAGCTGCTTGGCCGGCCATGACAGGAACGACTGCTTGGCCAAACATACAGTACTTTGGAGACTGGATCGCTCCGGAGGCAGACACAATCACCGTCGTGCCACCCAGCGTTGGTCCAAATGAAGGGCTGATAAAAGCAAGTGGTGCCTGAGTTCCGAACGTGAAGCTGATGCCAGTGGGCTCAAATGAAGATCCAACGAAAGATACTTGCAGATCGACTGCACCAGGCGATGATGCAGCAGGAGTTGCGCAAGTAGCTGATGTCGCTGATACGATAGTCCCAGCAGTGCTCCGGCCTCCAAAGCTGCATGAAAAGGTCTTCGAATCCACTGGAAAGCCATTTCCCGCAATAGTTAGGACTGTGCCACCAGCCACAGAGCCTTGGGATGGAGTCACAGAAGTAACTCGAAGGCTTGGCTTGACCACAAACATGACTGACTTTGGTGAATAGCTTACACCATCGTTCGTAACTGAAAGCGACAAGTTACCAGTTGCCATGGACGGCGTGATGCAATCAAGCCGACTCTCCGAAATGAAACGAGCAGATACAAACCCATGACCGCCAAAACGACACATCAGCCTCTCCCCGAGGGTGAAGCCAGCTCCGAATACTGCAACTGAAGTACCGCCACTCTCAGGTCCGCCACATGGGAACGCATACCCAACGACAGGATTCCCGAAAATGCTAACCGCTTGATTGCTGGATGAAAAGTCAACCCCATTAGAGCTGACTTCAATCGACAGCGACCCATTCCGCCCACTCACGCTCACTCCACACGTAATCAAGCTCACAGACACAAACACACCTCGAACATCACTACCACCCCCAAAACGACA
>JAIYDP010000085.1 GCA_027487435.1 Verrucomicrobiaceae bacterium
CCATGCCCTTCTTCTCGCTGAGGTCCCCCCCCCCCCCCCCCCCGTCCTCAACCCCCAAGCGCCTTGCGCGGCGGGTCAAAACAGCTCCACTGGCCTGGCCCCCTGCTCCGCTTGCCCTGTCGGGACTTACCAAACCGCGACCCAGTCCTCCTCTTGCGTCACCTGCGCCGCCGGCACAACCACAGCCGCGCCTGGCGCCACCTCCTCCGCCGCATGCCTGGCACGGTGCGCCGCGGGGTCAAACTCCTCCACTGGCCTAGTGCCCTGTTCCCTTTGCCCGATCGGGACGTACCAGAGCGCCGCACAGGCCTCCTCCTGCGTCTCCTGTCCTGCCGGCCAGAGCACCCCCTCCACCGGCGCCACGAGCTCTGCCGCGTGTGCGGCGGTGTGCCCCCTCGGGCAGAACTCTTCCACAGGGGTTGTTCCTTGCTCTGTATGTCCGATCGGGACATTTCAAAACGTGACAGGGAGGTCGAACTGCATCACTTGTGGCGCAGGAACAACTACAGCCGCAACCGGCTCAACCGCTGCGTCGGATTGTCGCGCACCCTGCAGCGCCGGCCAAAACTCTTCGACGGGGCTCTCGCCGTGCTCATCCTGCCCGATTGGGACGTATCAAAATACGGCGCAGCAGACGTCGTGCGTCAGCTGCCCCGCAGGTCAGACCACCGCTGCCGCTGGGCAAACCTCCGCAACCGCCTGCCGCACCCCTTGTGTTGCGGGTACTTTTAACTCGAGCGGGTTTCAGCCGTGCTCTCCATGTGCGATCGGAACTTACACCGCTGCTGCACAATCCCTCTCATGCACGAGCTGCTCCGCGGGTTTCTCGACTGTGTCGACTGGCTCTACAAGCGCGGGGAACTGTCTCGCGATTTGTGCCCTCGGCACGGCGTCGGCAACGGGGCTTGCGCCGTGCAGCGACTGCGCGATTGGGACGTTTGCCAACGCGACACGTATGACGGCGTGCCACAGCTGCCCCGCTGGGACAACAACTGCTGCGGTGCACTCGACGACGAGTTCGAATTGTTCCGCCCCCTGCGCCACGGGGTCTTCATCCGCGACGGGCCTTGCGCCATGCTCGACTTGTGCTCGCGGGACTTTCCAAAACGCGACACAGCAGACGTTTTGTTACTCCTGTGTCGCGGGAACCTCCACCCCCTCGACGGGCGCCACAACCTCCTCCGCCTGCGCGACTATTTGCGCGATTGGGTCGTCGTCGGGGACGGGGTTGGTGCCATGCACAGCTTGCGCGGTCGGGTCTTTTCAAAACACGACGATGCAAACGTCATGTATGGCTTGTCCCGCAGGTCAAACAACTTTGACGACAGGGTCAACTGCAGCGTCGCAATGCGCAGCCCCATGTGCCGTCGGGACTTCATCCGCGACGGGGCTTGCGCCTTGCACCGTCTGCGAGATCGGCTCATTTCAAAACGCGACGCAGCGCACCGACTGCTTCGCCTGTGCTGACGGCACGACCACAAACTCAACCGGGTCGACATCCTCCACCGCGTGCCGGGCCCCCTGCGTCGCTGGAGCGCGCTCTGCGGACGGGCTTGCGCCTTGCACCAATTGCACTGCGGGGACGTACCAATCGGCGACCCAGCAGACGACGTGCACCCCCTGCGCGGCTGGCTTTTCAACTCTTTTTTCTGGTGCAACGGACGTTGCGGACTGCATCCAGCGGTGTGTCATCGGGACGTTTGCTTCCAACGGCTTTGTTCCATGCGGCGATTGTTCGATCGGCTCGTTTTCAAACTCAACCGGCGCTACAAGTTGCTTCCCTTGCGCATCGGGTCGTTCAACCGTTACCACCGGATCCACATCATCCTCCGACTGCCTCGTTTTATGTGTTGCTGGCCAGTCCTCTGCCACTGGCCTTGCGCCCTGTACCACGTGTGCCAAAGGCTCTTTTTCAAACGTTACCCGCGCGCAGGCATGCACGGCATGCCCCTCAGGTACGACAACCCCCTCCACTGGCGCGACACAGTGGACGTTGTGTCAAGTCGCTTGCGTCGCTGGCTCCAACTCTTCCTCCGGCTTCGAGCCTTGCAGCCCCTGTCCGTTCGGGACGTACACGACCAGTGCGCAGACAACCCTATGCACGTCGTGCGCCGCGGGGTTTTCTACTAATTTTACCGGCGGGATTGCTTCCTCAAACTGCACGCAGATGTGCCCCCTCGGGCAGAACTCGTCCAGCGGCCTCATCCCCTGCTCTGCGTGCCCGATTGGAACGTACGCAGCGGTGCTGGGGACAAAGTCATGTACAACTTGCCCGCTTCCGAACCAGACAACGGCTGCAACTGGCGCGACGCTGCTCTCTAATTGCTCCACCCCCTGCCCAGTTGGTTCGTCATCGTTTAATGGCCTCGCTCCGTGCACCCTCTGCGCAATTGGGTCGTATCAAAATGTGACGCAGCGCATGTCCTGCGCCGCTTGCCCCGCCGGTCAGACGACTGCGCAGACGGGCACGACCCTCCTTGCCAACTGCTCTACGCCCTGTCCTGCAGGGTCTTTCTCCTGGAACGGCTTGGCCCCTTGTACTCCCTGTGCTGTCGGGTCTCACCAGGCACTGTCGCAGCGCACGTCCTGCACTCTTTGCAGCGCTGGCCTTACCACCCCCTCCACTGGCTCCAATTCCTCTTCGCTCTGCCAGACCCCCTGCGCAGTGGGCCAGTTCTCTACGACGCGGTTTGTGCCCTGCAGCGCATGTCAGAAGGGCACCTTCAGCAACTCCTCGCAGGCAACATTTTGCTTCGCCTGTGCTGCGGGTCTCTCCACTGCATCTACTGGCGCCACCGCTGCATCTCAGTGCGTTGCTGTTTGCGCAGCTGGACGCTTTTCTGCTACTGGTGTCAGCCCGTGCACAAACTGCGCCACTGGAACGTTTCAACCGAACACTGCAAGGACGTCTTGCAGCGCTTGCCCCGCTGGCTACACAACTGTTGCGTCAGGATCTATTTCAATCAACAATTGCACTCGCGTGTGCTCTCCAGGCGAAGTTTCTGCATCTGGATTTGCGCCTTGTACCTCTTGTGCCGTCGGTTCGTACCAGCCACTGTCGCAGGCCACGTCCTGTACGAGTTGCGGTGCCGGTTCAACGACGTTGTTCGCCGGCAGCACCTCCTCCGCGCAGTGCCTTGCCTTTTGCGCCGCAGGGACGTCGTCGTCGACTGGCCTTGAAGTTTGCACTCCATGCGTTCCGGGGACGTATCAAAACGCAACTCAACAGACGTCTTGCGTTGTCTGCCCTCCCGGACTGAGCAACGCAATTAGCGGGGCAACGTCGGTGAGCAGCTGTTCAGCTCTTTGCCAGCCCGGCTTCAACTCGTCGACTGGATCGCTGCCTTGCAGCGCCTGCCCACTTAACACATACGCGGATGTCGCTGGTGCTGTCACATGCACGGCTTGCGCAAATGGGTCCATGACGATCACAACAGGGTCGTCGCAACCTTCAGATTGTGTGTCTACTTGCCCCCCCGGTACCTTTTCTGCTGACGGGTATGTCCCCTGCGTGCAGTGCCCCATTGGCATGCATCAGCAGCTCTCCTTCCAAACAGCCTGCACAGCATGTCCCGCAGGAACTTCAACACCGTTTGTCGGCGCTGCCGCATCAAGCTCTTGCCTCATCTCGTGCTTCCCTGGCTACTACAGCGCAACAGGCCTTGCTCCTTGTTCGCCTTGTCAGCTTCACACGTACCAGCCAGACATGTTTGCGACTGCATGTGTCGCCTGCCCCGCCGGAACTTCGACGTCTGGGTCGGCGTCGTCGTCGATCTTGCAGTGCATGACAAAATGTTCCGCTGGGTCCTATTCCTCAGATGGACTTGAACCCTGCTACCCCTGCGATAAAGGCTTCTATCAAAATACCACTGGGCAGAGTTTTTGCACCATGTGTCCCAACTCGTTGACTACCAATGGTTTCTCAAAGACGTCCGCCTCCGATTGCGGGACATCCTGCACGCCAGGGACATTTTCCGCGTCGAAGCTACAGCCTTGCGCGCCCTGCCCAGTTGGCACCTACCAAAGCTTCTCTGAGCAGTCCAGCTGCCTCAATTGCCCTGCTGGCAAGACAACCCTTGGCACTGGCTCCATTAACTCCACCGCCTGCGTCACTGTTTGCGCGGCAGGCTCGTACTCTACAACCGGCGGCGCCCCGTGCGGAGCTTGTCCCCTCGGCTCATTCCAGAACGTGACCCGTGCAACTGCTTGCATAAATTGCCCTTCTGGAACGTCAACATCTCAGACCGGCCGCACGTCCTCCGCCGCCTGCGCCGCGCGTTGCAGCCCCGGCAGCTTCTCCTCTACTGGACTTGTGCCTTGCTCATCTTGCCCAATTGGCTCTTACGTCTCTACGTCACAAGCGCGCGGCTGCGTGTCCTGCCCCGTCGGTACCACAACCCTCACCACTGGCGCAACGTCTTCTTCCTCATGTCGAGCACCTTGCGGCCTTGGCTTCAACTCTTCAACGGGGCTCGCCCCCTGCACCGCCTGCCCTCTTGGCACGTTTCAGAATTCCAGCACCGCAACGTCCTGCATCTCGTGCCCTCAAGGTGCCACCACAACTTCGACGGGATCCTCGACAAGCGGTGCATGCCGGTACGTTTGCGGTGCGGGATACTTCTCCTCGTCTGGGTACGCGCCTTGCACGGAATGCCCCATCGCTGCGTATCAACCCTCCACGCAGGCGTCCTTTTGCTTCGCCTGCCCGGGCGCGCAAGTTACCCGCCAACGCGCATCCACGTCGTTGGCGGACTGCGCAGACCTTTGCTCGCCAGGGACGTTCTCGTCGACTGGGTCGCCCCCATGTGCCAACTGCTCGGTGGGGGCTTACGCCAACTCGCACGCGTCGACCCTCTGTACGACGTGCCCTGCAGGCACTTCTACTGCTTCCATCGCGTCAGTTTCCTCCTCGAGTTGCGTTGGTGAGATCTTCCCTTCCCGATTTACCCTTTGCGTTGACCATTCAGACGTTGCCCCAATTGGGACCTTCTCTGCCGATGGATTGGTGCCCTCGACACCGTGTCCTATTGGCCAGTTTCAGAATGCAACTGGTGCGACAGCGTGCTTCGCCTGCCCCAACGGCACAACAACCAGCTCTCACGGCTCGACATCATCTGCCGCTTGCATCGGTACCACTCCCCTTAACCTTAAATGACTTCACAAGCTGGGTGTCCTGCGGGCTCCGTTTCGTCCACGGGGCTCCTGCCATGTTCACTTTGTCCGATTGGGACGTACCAGACAGAGATTGCGCGAACCTCCTGCGCGCGGTGCCCGACTGGCACTTCCACTATCGCAAGTGGCGCACCCACCCCCTCCCTTTGTACTGCTGCGTGTCCTGCAGGTTCCTCATCGTCTAACGGACTTCCACCATGCGCCCTATGTCCCGTCGGCTCGTACGCCCCTAACGCCTCCTCCACCTCGTGCTCGACGTGCCCCGCTGGTTTCTCCACTCCTTCCTCTGGTGCGATCGACTCCACCAATTGCACGGGTTATCATGCACTCTTCATTGACTCACCCTTCTCAGCGATTTGCCCTGCAGGATCGTCCTCTGCAAGCGGCTTTGTCCCCTGCATTCCCTGCGCCATCGGTCTGTTTCAGCCCGTCGCCGGCTCCTTCGCCTGCGCCGAGTGCCCGACGCCGCTCACGACTCTTTCCACGGGCGCATCGTCCTCTGCCCAGTGCATTGGTTCATCATTTGGAGTCGTGCAGCCCTCTCACTGTTCAGCGCCTTGTCCCGTTGGCACATCGTCCTCTTCGGGTGCTCAGCCATGCGCCCTGTGTCCTCGTGGGTCTTTTCAGAACGTCACAGCCGCAACGTCATGCGCGCCCTGCGCTCATGGCCTCACGACGTTGACAGATGGAGCGTCCTCGTCAGCTTCGTGTGTCGGTAAGGCACGTCCAATGGCACCCACCTCACCGTTCAGCCCTTTGCCCCCCTGGGTCTATTTCGCCCACTGGTGCGGCCCCTTGCAGCGCCTGCCCTATCGCCTCGTTTCAGAACGAATATGGCGCCACCGCTTGCGTCACATGCGCAGCCGGATTCTCCACCACCTCTACGGGATCTGTCTCCCTCTCCTCTTGCCGAGGTAAATATTTGAGTTGAGGCTTTGCGATGACCTCTCAGCTCGCTGCCCTGTGGGCACATCCTCTTCATCAGGCCTCGAGCCATGTGAGGCGTGTGCGCGAGGTGGGTTCCAAAATGCGACTACCCAGAACTTCTGTTATCCTTGCCCGAGTGGTTACTCAACTGCCGGCGCTGGCTCAGTGGCGCTGAGCGAATGTGGCGGTGCTCACTCGCTCCGCTCCTCTTCTTGACTCTGCAGAAATATGTCCTATGGGCACTTTCTCGTCGACTGGACTTGCTCCTTGCAGCCCTTGCGCAAGGGGCTCATACGCACCAGCTGCGTTGTCTGTGAATTGCACTGCTTGTCCATTTGGCGGAAATACGACTGGATCTGGTTCAACATCCATCTCAAATTGCTCAGGTACCCAATTGTTTACACTGCCTCTAACATGGCAGTTGCTTGTGCTCCTGGATTGTACTCTTCTTCTGGCTACGGCCCATGCACTGCCTGTCCCATGGGAACGTACACGAACTCCCCTCGTGCGACTTCCTGTGATTTTTGCCCCCCCGGAACAACTACGGCTGGGTTCCGTGCTGCGAATGTGTCAGCTTGCGATTGTGCTTTCAGCGTCTTGTTTTGCATTGACTAATTGTCGCAGCGACCTGCGCGCCCGGTTTCTTTTCATCAAGTGGCTTTGCACCATGTAGCACATGTCCGATTGGATTCTTCTCCGCTGTTTCGAGATCATTTAGTTGCTATGCTTGCCCTGTTGGCTTGACCACACTCGCAACTGCCTCAGCCACAGCCCAAGCTTGTACAGTTGTATGTCCGGCAGGACAGTACTCTCTCAATCGGTTTGGTCCTTGCACAAACTGCCCGATTGGATACTATCAAAACTCCACGATGCAATCCACTTGCGACGTTTGCCCTGCTGGCTTCGTGACATCTTCAACTGGGTCCATCAGTGTTCTCAATTGCACAGGTGTGTGGACTAGAGTTCTTTTCTTAATGTGCAGTGCCTACTGGGGGTGGTGGCACGGCGGTGCCTTGTGACCCTGGCTTTTATTCTATCCGAGGCGGGGTGTTTCCTTGTCACGGCTGCCCTGTCCACACTTTCGCCAACACGACTGGCATGTCCACTTGCCATACCTGCTCTGCAAGGCACGGTACATCTCAGCAAGCGTCGGTGAGCCCGTCGAATTGCTCTTTGCTTTGTGAGCCAGGATCCTTTTCATCCAATGGACTTGTTCCTTGCACTGCTTGCCCTGTTGGTTCATTTCAAGTTGATTACGGTACTACATTTTGCTACAGCTGTGCTGCCTCAGAGACTACAGCGTCAACTGGAACCAACAATCAAACCTTTTGTGCTGGTACCTTGTTTTTTTAGCATCTTTGACTCTGGTAGTTCCCTGCTCTGCGGGTTCCTCAAGCAGCTCTGGGTTTGAACCTTGCACAGAGTGTGCCGTTGGCAGCTATCAAAACATCTCCCGTAGCACGAGTTGCGTGTCGTGCACTTCGCCAGCTTCCACACTCAGGACAGCCTCTGATTCGGAGTCCCAGTGCCTTGGTGCTCGTGCATCAATCTTTCATCTTACTTTCCAAGTGTTTTGCCCTCCCGGCACGTCATCAAGTACTGGAGGCTACCCCGGTTGCTCTGCTTGCGCGGTTGGAACATTTCAAACTTCAATAGGGCAGACTTCTTGTTCAAGATGCCCAAACAATGGCAACACTGTGTCGACAGGATCTAATTCAAGCATGCAGTGCTTCGGTTAGATAGCTGTGGTATGGATTATTGACTCCTCAGCACGTTGTGCTCCAGGATGGTTCTCTTCCAGTGGCTTTGAGCCTTGCTCACGTTGTGACTCCGGTAACTATAACGAAGCATTCGGCGCGACCGGATGCACTCCGTGTCCTGCTGGTACATCGACAATGTCCACGGGCACAAGCAATTCGTCTCACTGCTTGACCCTCTGCTCCGCAGGTTCTTCCTCATCCACAGGGTTTGCTCCTTGCTCTCCTTGTGCCGTTGGAAACTATCAGTCCTCTGCGCGGAGCAGCTCGTGTTTGGCTTGTCCCTCGGGCCTTGGTACACTGGCCTCCGGCTCCCCCTCCATTGCCGATTGCGTAATTCTTTGCCGCCCTGGGCAGTTTTCGTCCAATGGCAGCTCTCCTTGCACTGTTTGCCCGATTGGCTCTTTTTCCTTACAATCATCACTCACCTTTTGCACAAATTGTTCAGCAAGCTTCTCAACAGTGTCATATGGCTCCAATTCGTCTGCAATGTGTGTCGCCAAATGTGCTCCAGGGTTCTTCTCCTCCACTGGGTTCGCCCCTTGTTCGCCCTGTGCGACAGGGTCCTACCAAAACAACGAACGCCAGACTGCTTGTGTTTCATGCCCTGCCTCTCGTTCGACTGTTGGCACTGGGTCGAATTCATCTGCAAGTTGTCTTGGTTTGCTCATGAGTTGTGCCATCTGACCAAACCAGAGGTGTGTCCTGTGGGAACCAACTCTTCAACTGGATTGCAACCTTGCTCCCTCTGCCCGATGGACTCCTACGCAGCTGCGACAGGTCTCTCTGTTTGCACCTCTTGCGCTGCGGGCACCGCCACTGTTTTGCTCGGTTCCAATTCCTCCAATGCGTGCATAGGTGACACATTCATTCCAAACTTTCAGATTCTGACCCTTAAGGTATGTGCCACGCGGGGTCATTTTCTGCCACCGGGCTTGTGCCGTGTACAGCTTGCCCCATCGGCACCTTTTCCGAACGTGCTCAGCAGACTATTTGTAGTTCTTGTCCATCTGGCTCTACCACGCAGACTACTGGTGCCAACAGCAGCCTTGTTTGTTCCTATAGCTGCCCTGTTGGTCAAGCATCATCGACTGGAGCTCAACCCTGTACAACTTGCTCCGTTGGCTTCTTCCAGAATCAGACTGCCCAGACGAGCTGCATCCCGTGTCCATCAGGCACTTCAACAGTTTCCGTTGGTGCCTCATCGGCTGTAGCTTGCAGGGGTTTGTGCCCGTTTTATTTTGATTCACGCTCCAGTTCCTTGTGCATTAGGGTCATTTTCTTCGGACGGGTTCGCACCTTGCTCTTCTTGCACAATCGGATCGTACCAGCCTAACGTTCGGCAAACGAGTTGTATTGCTTGCCCGTCTCAGCACACAACATTAACGGCAGGTGCAACGTCGTTTTCGAGCTGCTTGAGTATGTGTGCCCCTGGCCAATTTTCGGGAACTGGGACATCCCCTTGCTCTCAATGCCCTATTGGTTCATATCAGGCTTCGCCTGGTGCAACGACCTGCTCACCCTGCCCTGGGTCCACGACAACAGTTCAAGCGGGATCATCTCAACTCCAGCAATGCCTTCCCATCTGTTCAGCTGGCAGCGTGTCATGGGACGGAAACGCCCCATGCGCGCCATGTCCCATTGGTTCTTATCAGTCTGCTCAAGCGGGCACGTCTTGTATCGCTTGCGCAAGCGGGCTTACAACCACTCAAACTGGGTCCTCCTCTGCTGCTTCTTGCGTCGCGATTTGTCCTCCTGGGAAGGCCTCGTCGACCGGATTTGAAGCATGCACGAGTTGCTCAGTTGGGTCATATCAGTTCTTGAACGGTGCTACTGCTTGCGTTGCTTGTGATGCTGGGCTCACCACTGTTACCGTTGGGTCTGTTGCAGCTTCGGATTGCCTTGGTAAATCTCACGAACCTCTTCTAACAATGTAGATTTTTGCCCACCAGGAACTTTCTCGTTCAATGGAGCAAGCCCATGCTCCGACTGTCCCCTTGGGAGCTTTTCGAATGCGAGTGGAATGACGTCTTGCCTTTCTTGCCCTGCTGGCTTGACCACTGCTTTTGTTGCAAGCACTGCTGAGGTTAATTGTTCTACTCCATGTCCCCCAGGGTCGTCCTCTCCAACAGGTCTGTCCCCTTGCAGCAATTGTTTGCACGCGACGTTCAACCCATTCTCCTTTCAATTGGCTTGTGCTGATTGCTGTTGTGGTAAGAACACTACGCGGAGTGGCGCTGTTGCTGAAGATGAGTGCGCTTGTCTGGCAGCATGTTTTGTGTCTCACGTGTTAGTACCTTGTTTGCCTGGCCTCTCTTCTAACAGTGGACAATCTCCATGTAATAGTTGCCCGAACGGACAATATCAACCGGAAACTGGAGCCACTACTTGCAACCCTTGCCCCTCAGGTCTTGTCACGCGTGCTACTGGTTCTGTCAACGAGTCAAGCTGCGTTGCTCCTTGTACACCAGGTTTCTTCTCCGGCACTGGTTTGGCCCCTTGTTTCCCATGCCCTCGAGGGTTTTACTCGACTGGAATCAATACTACTCGTTGCACGTCATGTACTACAGGTCAGACAACGAAAGTATCCAATTCTACTTCAGCAAGCTTTTGCGGAGGTACCTCTGTACTTGTTCGAGTTAACCTCTCAGTCGCTTGTCAGGCGGGTTACTTTTCTGTGACCGGGTTCGCACCTTGCACTGCTTGTCCGATTGGGACATATCAGTCAACATCGTTGAATACATCATGTGTGGCATGTCCGGCGAATACGACGACTCGCACCAACGCTTCTGTCTCCTCACAGAATTGCCGATGTATTCGATATTCGAAGTTCTGTGTCTTACTATTAAGCGTCGTGCGATGCTGGCTATTATTCCTCAACTGGTCTCTCTCCGTGCCTTGGCTGCCCCATCGGTACATTCCAGAACTTGACGCAACAGACATTTTGTTATTCCTGTCCCCTCCTTCACACGACGCCTACAAATCTTTCAACGTCAGCAAGTGATTGCGTTGGAGCGCCATGTACCGCTGGATTCTACTCATCTACTGGACGACAACCTGACTGCACACCTTGTGCGATCGGAACGTACCAAAACAATGCGTCTTCAACTATTTGCGCTTCTTGTCCAGCTGGATTGAACACACTTTCGACCGGATCAATTTCGTTGTCACATTGTGTTAATGCTTGCCCTGCTGGCTCGTACTCGGCGAGTGGGCTGAGTCCATGTACACATTGTCCTGTGGGTACGTATGCGCCCTCAGTTGGATCAACTTCATGCACAAGTTGCGCCAGTGGGTTGGTGACTCCTTCAACGGGCTCCATCAGCTCGTCAAATTGTTCTGGTTGTCCGTATGAACACCCCATTTCTAATCTTGGTAGCACCTTGCGACCCGGGCTCATTTTCATCAAATGGAATCGCGCCTTGCTCGCTGTGCCCTTTGAATTCCTACTCTGACAATTACGGTGTCTCAGCCTGCACTCAATGTGGACCGTCGCAGATAACGGGTTCAACTGGTGCCTCATCAGCCACCAGCTGCATCGGTTTATCTCTCTTTCTCGGCTGCTGGTTTAATACTTCAGATGTTTGCGGCCTTGGAGAATTTTCGTCCACCGGGAGGGCGCCTTGCTCTCCATGTGCAGCAGGATCGTATGCCAACGCAACACAGATGACAGAGTGCATTTCGTGCCCTGATGGTGCGACAACGGTGTCAACGGGCGCAACCAACGATTCTTTCTGCGGCGGTTCGCGAGAATCCCTTTTCTACTTTTTTATGCTTCAGTATCGTGCGTTCCCGGTACTTTTTCGAGCTCGGGAGTGCAACCTTGTCTGCAGTGTGCGATTGGAACTTATCAACCGGCCGCCTTGCAAACCTCATGCGTCCAATGCAGTGGCAGTCTGACCACGTCTGGAACTGGCAGTACTGCCAGCAGCCAATGTGTCAGTATGGCTGCCAATTCGATTCTGTTATGACGCTGTAGCGCCATGCGCAGCGGGCCGCAGGTCGTCAGATACTTCGGGTATCAATGGCTGCACTCTTTGCGTTAGGGGCACTTTCCAGAATGTGTCCAGGTCGAGCTTCTGCTACAACTGCGCCAGTGGTACCAACACTGTTTCCACAGGATCCACGTCGGAGAGCCAGTGCCTCCCTGTATGTGCAGCAGGGACGTTTTCTTCCTCTGGAGTGGCACCTTGCACAAATTGTAGCCTTGGGTTCTACTCGACGACAACGGGACGAACAGTTTGTACTTACTGCGGTGCATGGAAGACGACAGCGTCTGTTGCATCAACAAGTTCTGCTCAGTGCATCTGTTTTTTATTCGTTGCTAAACTTCTCACAATGTAGCCATCCCGTGCACTGCTGGTACTTTCAATTCAAGCACGTTCGCTCCATGCACACCTTGCTCTGTTGGATTTTTTGCTGCCACATCCAGTGCCACTTCTTGCACATCTTGTAATGTTGGATACTCGACTGTGACGACGGGGTCTGATGCTTCATCCGCGTGTCTTGGTTAGTGCAATCGATTTTGATCTGACTATCCAGAAATTTGTGTCGCTGGACAAAATTCTTCGACAGGGCTTGCTCCTTGCTCCCTTTGCCCACGGGGTACATACTCAACTGCAAATCGCACTGTTGCTTGCACGGCTTGTTCTGGAAACCTCACGACAGTCTCTGAGGGTTCGACGAGCTCTGCTCAATGCTTTTCTCCTTGTCCTGCCGGATTCTTCTCGTCGACAGGGGTTATTCCTTGTAGCCCTTGTGCGATCGGGACTTGGCAAAATGCGAGCACTCAAACCAGCTGCAACAGCTGTCCCATCAACTTTTTGACACCTTCATCTGCTACGACTTCCTCATCTAGCTGCTATTGTAATGTTTTCTCTCCTTTTCTGATCAACGCAGTACCTGTGTGCCCTGCAGGATCATTTTCCTCTACAGGTTCCGCTCCATGCAGTGTCTGTCCATTCGATACTTTTCAAGCGGCCTCGAATCAGACCGTATGTGCATCTTGTGCGGTTGCAACCTTCACGTCATCCACAGGGTCAATTTCCGCTTCTAATTGCTCGGCTATTTGCCCAGCTGGCAGTTTCTCATCAACTGGTCTTCAGCCATGTAACCTCTGCCCTGCAGGAACATATCAGCCCAGCTCACGATCGACTTTCTGCTCATCTTGTGTTGGTGGTACTTCATCATTGGCGGGATCTACCTCCATTCAGAATTGCTTAGGTTTTTGTGGAGGTAACTCTTTCTGATTACTTAGACGTATGCCTTCCTGGGACATCGTCATCTACAGGCTTGGTTCCATGCACAGAATGTGCGATAGGATCCTATCAAAATGCATCTGCAGCTACTACTTGTATCGCTTGTGGTGCAGGCTTCTCGACTGCATCTGTCGCATCTTCGTCACTGAGCGCCTGCGCCCGTATTGAGTTTACATGAAAAATTCTTAATATTGCAGCCGTGTGTGCGTCTGGATCATTTTCAGACTCTGGCCTGCAGCCTTGCGGTTCGTGTGCGGTCGGATCTTTTCAGAACTCTACTCGGCAGACATTCTGCCATTCTTGTCCTGGAGGAACGTCTACAGCAGCCGCTGGCTCAACCCTAGCATCGCAATGCTTGGGTAATCCAGGAATGATAGCAGCACTATGACTGATTCCGCAGCTGTTTGCGCACCGGGCTCAAATTCTTCTACTGGCGTTGAGCCTTGTTCTTTGTGTCCTCTCAACACGTATCAAAGTTCAAGTCGTCAAACTGGTTGCACAAGCTGCCCTGCTTTTATGGTCACAACTTCTCCTGGATCTACCTCTATTCAGTCTTGCATCGGTATGCCAGAGTCTTCATCATCTTATGATCATCAGCACAGCCATGTCCTCTGGGCTTTTTCTCAACAACCGGATTCCAAGTTTGCCAGCGTTGTCCGTTCGATACCTTCCAAAACACCACCGGGTCAACCTTCTGCTATTCTTGTCCGACAGGTATGTACACGTTCTTGAACACATCAACACTGGCGTCGGATTGTCGTCGCCCATGTGCTTTGGGGTTTTCCTCCATGACCGGGCTGGAGCCTTGTGACGCATGTCCCCTTGCAACGTACCAGAATTTGACAAGGCAAACGTTTTGTCACAATTGTCTGGTCTACCAGACAACGAACACGACGAACTCAACGACTGTATCTGATTGCCGAAGTGGATTCCGCAATCGATTGAGTTCACTTTTCAGGTCGAGACTGTCCAGTCGGATTTTTCTCCGCTTCGGGATATATGAACACGTTCTGCACTGAATGTCCAGTCGGAACGTTTCAAAATCGAACCGTCCAGACTTCATGTGTCACTTGCCCGACCTCGATGACCACTTATGGAACTGCCACTACGAATTCTTCGAATTGCACCCGTATCTTAGAAAATCATTGTATTTGTCGTTGATTCTTCAGTACCGTGTCCGCCTGGGTCTTTCTCTTCCACTGGGCTGCCGCCTTGCAGTCTCTGTGCGATTGGTTCCTTTCAATCGAATAATCATTCCACTTCGTGTGTTTCCTGCTCAGTTGGAAACACGACGTTTGCGACTGGCTCTAATTCATCAGCTCTCTGTTCTTGTCTGTCTAAATATATTTCTTGCTGACGATGCAGCGCCGTGCCCTGCTGGGACATTCTCGACAACTGGGTTAGCCCCTTGTACATCGTGTGCAATCGGGAGCTATCAGATCTCTCTTCAGAGCCAATCCTGCTCATCCTGTCCTGCAGGTCAAAGCACTGTTTCCACTGGAGCCACATCGTCTGCCAGCTGTTTGAGTGAGTTTTTCTTGCTTGCAGGTGTCCTAACGTTGTAGCCGTGTGCCTCGCTGGGACGTACTCAAGCACAGGATTGGCTCCGTGCTTCTCTTGCAACACTGGCTCTTTCACAAACACAACTAGGTCGACGGGCTGCACCCCTTGTGCAAATGGAACGACCACTGATGGAACAGGGCAGACCTTCTGCGGGAGTGCGAGACCCACCATCTCTTTTTTTCTCACGATGCAGTTCCTTGTGCCATCGGTACCAATTCTTCCACTGGACTGCAGCCTTGTCAGCCTTGCCCAGTCGGTACGTGGCAGAGTTCTCTGCAATCGAAGGTTTGTGTTTCCTGCGCTGCTGGGCAGACGACGCAATTTTCTGGATCAACTGCATCCACTCAATGTGGAACCGCTTGCAGCACTGGGTCCTTTTCTTCCAATGGGCTGACGCCATGTACGACTTGTGCATTTGCGTCCTACCAAAACACGACGAAGCAAACTGCTTGTGTTAGCTGCGGCTTTGGTTTCAACACTACTGCGACGGGTTCAACGCTTCCTACACAATGCCTTCGTAAACTATTGTGTGATGTCGAGCTTATCACTCAGTGCAATGCATCCCTGGGACTAATTCAACATCAGGATTCTCTCCTTGTTCAAATTGCTCGAAAGGTTTCTACCAGGCTAACTACCAATCCACTGCTTGCCTTCGTTGTTTGACAGGCACATCAACCCCTGATGTAGGTGCGACTTCTTCGTCCATGTGCTCGACGATTTGCGTTCGCGGTCAATTTGCTTTTGGAGGTGTTCAACCCTGCGACGCTTGTCCCATTGGAACTTTCCAAAACACGACTGGAATGAGTTTTTGCCATAATTGCCCCCAGTATCGAACCACTACGATCACAGGTGCCACTGTCGGCACGGCATGTGTTCGTACGAGTTACATTGTTCCTATATCTCATATCACGTAGCTGCGAACTGTACAGCAGGATCGTTCTCGTCATCAGGGAAGCAGCCATGTTCGTTTTGTGCTGTCGGGCAGTATCAGGACGTCGTCAGTTCTACAACTTGCAAAACTTGCCCAGCGGGACAGACGACTGCAGCGACTGGAGCATTTTTGCTCAGCAATTGCTCAAGTGAAATGATTTTATGCTCTTTAACTTTACAGCTCCCTGTCCTGCAGGGTCATATTCCTTCAACGGTCTAGCTCCTTGCACATCGTGCCCATACGCTTCATATCAGGCTAGCGTGCAGCAACTTACTTGTGTCTCTTGCAATGTTGGCTTCAACACTACTACAACGGGGTCAACAGCAGCAGGCCAATGTCTGGCTATATGCCCCATTGGTGCTTCCTCTTCTACTGGATTGAGTCCATGCACCCTCTGTTCCATCGGTAGCTATCAATCGTCAAACCAGTCAACTTCCTGTACGTCGTGTCCTCAAGGAACGACAACGTTGTCAACTGGTTCCAATACTTCTGAAAATTGCCGTGGTCTGATTGTGTTTCTCTGGTGCCACTTACGTTTCAGCTCCTTGTACCGCTGGCTTCAATTCTTCGACGGGATTGAGTCCTTGTGCCGAATGTGCCATCGGCAGCTATCAGAATACCACACAGAGAACGTTCTGCTACTCCTGTCCGTCTGGAACGACCACGTGGCGGAATGCTTCGATTGCATCCCAGAATTGCTCTGGTTCTGAATGGCTCTAAGTTTTCTAATGTCTCCAGCAAGATGCTTCGCGGGCTTTTTCTCCTCCACTGGGTTGCAGCCTTGCTCACCTTGCCCTCTGGGCAGTTACCAGCCTTCAATTCAAGAGACATTTTGTTTCTCTTGCACAGCTGGCACAACTACAGCATCAACTGGCGCCATTTCCTCTACCAACTGCTCTGGTTTCGAGTTTGTTTGTAAATCAGTTTCTGACTTCTCAGCGCCCTGCGGTGTTGGATCCTACTCTGCAACTGGCTTGGAACCTTGCCTTCCTTGTTCTTTCGGGACGTACCAGAATGAAACGCAGACAACCAGCTGTCGGAGTTGTCCCTCCGGAACAAACACATCGTCGACAGGGAGGACGTTGGTCGGCGATTGCCTTGGTAGCACTTCAAACGCCTCTCTTATGCACAGACCAATGCCAGTTCGGGTACTTCTCATCCACCGGTTTCACACCATGCACAGCGTGTGCTATTGGGAGCTATCAAAGCTTGCGTCAACAGACTTTTTGTGCCAATTGCTCCTCTGGCACAACAACCTACTCAACTGGATCTAGTTCATTGGCCCTGTGTCTTGCTCCGTGCGGCCTCGGGACGTTCTCTTTGTCCGGATTATCTCCCTGCTCGAACTGTTCGCTTGGCTCTTTCCAGAATCAATCACAACAGACTTTTTGTTACGGTTGCAGCGCAGGACAGAGCACAGCTTTCACAGGGTCTGTGTCCTACTCACAATGCCAAGGTGATAATATATTATCATTTTGGTCTTCTGTGCTGACGTTGAAGTACAATGCACTGCTGGGCACTCATCATCTTCTGGTTTTGAGCCGTGCCTGCCCTGTGGTCTTGGGTCCTATCAAGCTGGGATTCAGACTATGTCGTGTGTCTCTTGTCCATCAGGCACAACAACCTGGTCAACCGGAAGCACCTCAAGTGCAGCTTGCCTCCGTATGTTTTTTTTTTCCTTTTTAACTTGCAAGCACCTTGTCGCTTGGGCACTTTCTCTTCCACAGGATTAGAGCCTTGCGCTGGTTGCAGCATTGGGCAGTTCCAGAATGAGACTCAAAAAACAAGCTGCTTTTCTTGCGGTGCAGGCACAAACACTTCTTCCGTGAACTCAACATCTGCGTCTCAGTGTCTTGGTATTTGCGATCGTTTTGGTCATTGAAATTCTTAGTGCAATGTGTTGCAGGTTCGTACTCGTCAAGCGGCTTTGTCCCTTGTGCGCAATGTGGTATAGGAAGCTACGAGGCCAACCGTCAGTCCGTCGGATGTTCTCCTTGTCCGGTGGGGTCTACGACGCTATCAACAGGATCAAATTCTCTGTCTCAGTGCCACGGTTTTTGTTTACTACCTCTCCTTTGATCCCTACAGCTATCTGTTCTGCTGGGACTTACTCATCGAATGGTGTTGTTCCCTGTACAGCTTGCCCTTTTGCGAGCTTTCAGTCCACCCCTCAATCGACTAGCTGTACTCCTTGCGCTTCAGGAAGAAATACGACATCGACTGGCTCCACCAGCTCCCTCGCTTGTATTGGTGTGTCTCGCGAGTTTCCTCAGCTGAGAATCGCCAGATATTTGTCCCGTTGGATCCTCATCGTCGAACGGGCTGTCTCCATGCACCCTTTGTCCCGTAGGGTCTTTTCAAGAAGCCACGCAAACAACATCATGCGTTGCTTGTCAAGGAGACAACACTACTGCATCTTCTGGATCGTCGTCGCACCTCCAGTGCCGATGTAAAATTTTGGCGTCTGTGTCTCAACTCTGCAGTCAAATGTCCAGCTGGGTCGTATTCGGCAACTGGTCTCGAACCGTGTTCATTGTGTCCTGTGTCGACGTACCAAGGGTCCATTCAGTCAACTTCTTGTCTTCCGTGCCCCTCGGGTTCCAACACAACGTCGACTGGGAGTGTGTCGACGGCACAGTGCAGGAGTACGTTTACTTTGATTCTTACTCTAACAATCTAGGCCATTGTGCTCCAGGATCATTTTCTTCGACTGGCCTTGAGCCTTGCAGTCTTTGTGCCATTGGCGCATATCAAAACTCTAATCAATCTACGTCTTGCATTGCTTGCCAGAATGGCTTCACAACTTTCGCTCAAGGGTCGCACCTTGCCTCTCTTTGTCGGCGACCATGCAATGTGGGTTACTTTTCCTCCTCAACTGGACTGGAACCTTGTGAGGCATGCAGCATTGGGTCATATCAGAATACCTCCCAGTCCTTCTCATGTGTCACCTGCCCCGTTGGATTCAACACGTCTGCTATCGGCTCAAATTCCTCTTCGCTTTGCTTGTTAAAATGCACTCCTGGCCATTACTCAAGCACGGGATTTTCTCCTTGCACAGCTTGTGCCAGAGCATATTATCAGCCAATCGACCAGATGACTTCTTGCAACGCCTGCTTGATAAACAAGAACACAACGTCGACCGGATCTATTTCTGAGAGCAACTGCACGTACCCTTGCTCACCTGGTTATTTCTCTGAAACTGGTTACGGTCTTTGTGATGCATGTCCGCGTGGCACGTACCAGTCTGCAAATGGGTCCACTTCATGTGAGAGCTGCCCTGGAGGAAATTCGACTGAATTCGTTGCAACAAATTCTTCCAGTTTATGCTCAAGTGCTCTCTTTGTGGACTTTCTAATGTGAAAGGTGTATGCTTCGCCGGACAATATTCATCTCATGGCCTCATTCCATGCTCACAATGCCCCATTGGCACTTTCCAAAATTCTACTTTTTCTACTTTCTGCTACAACTGCTCAGTTGGCCTGACAACTGCATTTGTTCAGTCCTTCTCCTCCTCCCAGTGCAAACGTACCCTTTTCTCGAGTTTTCGTATCGTTTGACTTCTTAGCTGCTTGTTCTCCTGGATTCTCATCACCAGATGGTGTTGAGCCTTGTTCTGCTTGTTCACGAGGCCTCTATCAGCCGTCTGTGAAGTCAACTTCATGTGTAACTTGTCCTTTGGGCTACAACACCTCATCGATTGGCTCATCGAGCGCTGCGCAATGTGTTGCTCTGTGTCCAATTGGACAATCCTCTCCTTTAGGCGTTGTTCCTTGCCACGTTTGTCGACGGGGTACCTTTGCGTCTTCGGTCGGGTCATCTGCGTGCACTTCGTGCCCAGCAGGGCTTACCACAACTGTTGATGGATCAACACATGTGGACAATTGCACAGGTTTAAGTATTCCACTTCATTCTCACGTTATAGCCTTTTTCAATCTCGCTTGCCCAGCTGGTTTCTTCTCATCAACTGGCTTTCAGCCTTGCATTCCGTGTCCCCTTGGAACATATCAAAACCTCCCTCAAAGCACTCTTTGTGTCCCCTGTCCATCTCCAAACACGACAATTTCTATTGCATCCGATTCTTCTTCCCTTTGCAATTGTAGTCTAAAGAAATTTTTGCACTCACTGACTCTTATAGCCCCAGCGCAAGGAATTTGTTCTCCAGGAACGTTCTCTCCTACTGGACTTGCCCCTTGTTCTCCTTGTGCTAATGGGACCTGGTCTTCTACAAACCAGGCGACGCATTGCTTGTCCTGTTTTCATGTTCCAAATTGTCCAGTGGGCAACTCGACGCAGTGCCCTGCTGGCACTTTCTCAATCTCAGGGATTATTCCTTGCTCGCCTTGTTCGCTTGGGACATATCAAGCCCATATTGGTCAATCTTCGTGTCAAATGTGTCCCGCTGGGTCAACCACAATGTTTGCTGCCTCCACTTCATGCTCGCCTCTGTGTCCAGCCGGATCATTCTCTCAAAATGGAATACAGCCATGCACTTTGTGCCCACCAGGAAGTTTCGTAGCATCGTCTGGAGCTGTAAATTGTCTCATTTGCGTGAACAACTCTGTCTCTCCTGCTGGTTCAACCATGTGTTTGACTAATTACTCAACATGTCCGATGGGGACTTTCTCTCTCAGTGGCTACTCACCTTGTAATCCTTGTGGACATGGATATTATTCGTCTCAAATCGGTGCTACTATTTGCTCACGATGCCCAGGAAACACAACGACAACATCAGCATTTGCAACAAATCTCACACATTGCGAAACCATAGACCCGACCCAGTGTGCGACAGGTTTTTACTCTCACACAGGACAGCAGCCTTGTGTTGCGTGTGGAGTTGGGACGTTCCAGAACCGGACTGGGCAGAGTGTGTGTTTGGTGTGTCCTGCTGGGAGTACGACGATGGGAGTGGGATCGACTGGGGTGTCGTCGTGTGGGGTGTCGTCTGGGAGTGTGTGTGCGGCGGGGACGTACTCGAGTA
>JAIYDP010000381.1 GCA_027487435.1 Verrucomicrobiaceae bacterium
CGCCCTTCTCAGCGAGGCACAGGCACTGTTGGCTGATGGCTCACTTTGAAAAATGACACGCAATCTCCGAACAGTGCGCAGAGAATGGACGTGTTGTCTCGTTTTTGTTCGAAGGCAGGTCACGCGACAGACTTCTAAACGTGTCGTGTGATGCTGCGACTCTGTTGCTTCAAGAGAGGGCGAGAAGAGGGAAAGCTGTCGTCGTCATGGACAGATGATGTTTCTTGCGAGTGGCTCAACTTTGGGGCAATGTTGCAACAACAGCTCGCAAAGATTCGTGCAGCGCTTGGGAACAAAAACACATCATGACAAATGGGAATATTTACTCTACTCTAAATCAATTGGCAACCCCAAGGCCCTCTCGTGCTCTTAGATGGAGGAGCTGGGACCGGCTTGATTGCAACGTTGACAGCGTCCCCCTCAACAAGGACTACCCGCCCGTTGCTTTCAAATGGAACTTCTTTGCCATTGCGGGAGACGGTCACCTTGTCACCAACGTCACCGAATTCTTTTTCGAGATCTTCCTTGCAAGTCACCTCCAAATGACGTCGTCGGGAACTCTTCTCACCGCCAACAGACACGTAAACCTCAACAGTGCAAGCGAAGATGACTTCGTCGTCCCGCTGGAGGGGCACCGCTTCTTCCAATTGGAGCCTTGCTCCCCTCCGAACGACGTAGACGTCGTGCAACCAGCGAGTGGGTGGCGTGACCTTGCTTCGGATGGAAGAAACTATTTCGGCGGCAGGCAGCTCCTGGATCACGTTCCAGCGCTTCCTCAGTCTCGTCGCAAGGTCAATGAGATAAACGTTGACTCTCAGCGGCTGCACCGAAATAACAGAAACAACCACCTTAGGCTTCGACGACGCCAACGTGTACGTGCTTGTCTTGTGCGTGACGCTGTTTCCCGACCCGACATCCACAAGAACAATCTCTCCAAGCCCCTTGCAAATCATCTCCCAACCGACTCGAGCTCTCTTCGTCTCCCGTTCACATCCTTCTCCGTCCCCAGCGATGCTCCTCTTTAGAGTTGAAGGCTGCGCGCTCGGTCCAGTCGGTTCAGGCGGCCCGCGGGAACGCTTCGCGGGTTCAGTTGGATCCGGGCTGGTTTGACCATGTCGAGGTCTCTTGGCGTTTGTGACAGAAACGACTGGGCTTCCTTTGTCGTCACCATTGTTCAACCCCATGGTTTTAACGTCGCTTGGCAATTGAGCTGAAGCACCCCTTGAGCGTTCAAAGACGCCAGCAAAGGCAGTCCGAATACAACCCCGCAGCTCGCTCAGTGAGCCACGCACTGGCAGCTTGACACATCTGTCAAACGTCTGCAAGACAGAATTGTCAACACTTGAAATCACTTGCAGACTGACGTTGACCATCATCTTCAGCACCGTGACATGGAGCGATCGGCCGATGTTCTGTGCGGGGACAACTTCTTCGCTGCTTGCATCCAACTCAAAGTCCAACTTCGCTCGTCCGTGTCCGAACTCGGACGTGACCGAGCACAATGAAACATTCTCGTCGACAGCGCCTCTCTGGTCTCTCGTTTTCTTCACAATTGCGGCCACCAACGACGTTTGCGTGATGGGTTCAAACAGGACAACCGAACACTTTAAATTGACAGCAGCGGAGTGAGTGACAGAAGTCAGGACGTAAGAACGGGAGAGCTCAAAGTCGCGATCCCGGCAATCTGCGACCGCCTTGCTCATATTGTTGATCGGCGCGAGTCCGCCCTTTTCCCTGCAAAGGAGGGAGGGGTTGACTCCCAACGCGTTGTTGCCAAATCTGCGTTTGACTCTCTCGACTAGGTCAAGAACGGCCTCAGTTCTGAGAAGGT
This sequence comes from Verrucomicrobiaceae bacterium, assembly GCA_027487435.1. Classification (GTDB taxonomy): domain Bacteria; phylum Verrucomicrobiota; class Verrucomicrobiia; order Verrucomicrobiales; family Akkermansiaceae; genus UBA956. Next base: position 1,832 of record JAIYDP010000381.1, read on the forward strand.
CCGTAAGAGGCTGATGGGACTTGAGGACGATGGTCGCGGGCTTTTCGTCCTTGTACCCCACGATGACTGTGACGTCACGCACGTCGTCGTCCAAGGGGTCGCATTCATCCACCCAACTTGGTCCCTTAAAAACTTCTCCATCGGCATCGTCACACTTTTCAGCAGCTTGAGTCGCTTCCACCTCCATGGCATCATGTTCCAAAATTTGATCTTCGGGGGGAGGCTCTGAAGGGGCCTGAGCGATTTTGAATTCGAAGAATCGACCCTTCTTCTCGTATCCAAGTGCCGCTTGCAGTTCTCCACTCTTTGAGCGGACTAAGCGCAACAAATGACAAAGATTTTGACACTTCAGATTTGCAATAACCTGCAGCAGGGCTTGAAAGTCCTCTTCAGAACCTTTCAACTCTGCGCGGACACTGTGAAGCACCAACTGCATTGGAGCCATCGGCTGATCCCGCGCAGCTTCCAAAAACGCATCAGCGAAAAGAAAGTCTCCAAATGCGAAAATGCGCTGTAGTGCCTCCTCGCTCTTGATAGCCACGACATCAAGTGCTGTACCCACTATTTCAACGCTTTGCGCGGGAATCTTGACATTCAGTTCTGCACCCAAGTCAGCAAACAGGTGGCTGCCCTGTGCCCTGCGCGCTGCGCTCATGAGGATTGTGCACAATGAGACAAGGCCGTCCAACTTCGCAGACACGACAGCTTTCTGCAAATGTGGCTTCAGGCCAAGCCGCTGTACAAAATCTAAAAGTTCTTGGCCGAGTGATTGACGTCGGGGATCGTCAACTTGCATGACAGAATTCATCCGGTCCAACACCATGCCGACACTCTTGACATGTTCCTGAAGCACACTGAGCCCCATTTTCTCCAAATCGTCCTCAAGAGCTTCTCTCACTTTGTCCAACACACGCTTGTCTTCGAGCTTCGCCACTCGAACGGCGACCCTCTCAAAAGTCTCATCCTCTCGAACAACAGCGTTGCTGTTCGGCACGGGAACCTTGAATGGAAACTTCATCGGCAATGTGGAGATGTCTATCGTAATCTTGCCAGCAAGGACCTCCTTGATGATCAATCTCTCTGCCGCAACACTCGAATTCTCACCGCTGGACAACTTCAACACGAGGACCAACTTTGTCAAGAAACGCTCACGAACGAGTGCGCACAAACGGACTCCAAAACCACCTTCATTGCACAAGGCGCCGATATCTGAGGGCGGGAAATCAACGGCAGTGAGCTCATGCGCAGCCTGGACGAAGTCGTTGTGCCGTTTGACAACCTCATGAATAAGACGCAGTACAGCGTCCGTCCCCTCGACATCCTCCGTGGAGACGAGAGGAAACACAAGCGAGTCTTGTGAAAGCGCAACAATTGCAGCCTCAGCCCTCTCCGCCCGACCACAAACCTCGAACTCCCCCAACTGCTGAGCAACCGCTCCCCATGACTTGATCGCCTGAGCCAAATCCGTCCACACGCGGCCACTGACTTCGGGTGACTTCCCCTCGCACACTCTCTCCACGAAGGACCCCAACGTTTTCGCTCTCAGTTCTTCTGCACTAAGGGTATTCCTCAGACTCGTGTGCAGGATGCGGTACAGCCACACCAGCGACGGAAGCTCCTTCATCACCATGAGCAAAGGGACGTTTCGGATCAACAAGCTGACGAGGCCACTTCTGACCTCGCCCAGAACAGGAGACGCTGGGAAGCACAAAATGCGACTCCTCAAGTCATGCGAGCGGACAGCCAGCGCACGCTTCTGCCATTCTGCAGTCTGACCTGACGCGGCACGCTCCTGCTCCCTCAGCGTGTCCGAATCTCTCTCCACAACTCTGAACACATTGTCGACCAAAAGCTTCTCGTAGGCTGCGACTGAGACCTCATCGGGGAATGTCGGGGCACATGGGGCCTTAAAGTTGGTGGCCCAAAGAAACCTGTGCATTTGGAGGAGGACATTGTTGACGAAAAACACTTCCGACATGTCCCTCGTGCGAAGGAGAGGGTCGTTGCTCAACATTTGCACAAACGTGCGAGGGCGCTCGAGGGTGTAGTAACTGACCTTGTCAAGGTCGCTTGAGCAATATCTAGGAACATCAACTTTCCAATATTTGCAAATCATATCCCTCATGGCAGGAAACAGCTCGGGGATTTGGAAGAGGAGTCCCATCGCCATAGCGGACCACAGCATGAAATTAGAACACAGTCTGAAAGCAGAGACGTTGTCGAAAATATCGTAGTCAGAAACCTGCAGCTGCATTTCAATTCCTGACATCAGGACTTGATAGCCACAGTCCTTGGGGAATCTCAAGTAGCCAGAACCGACCCCCTTCGAACCCATCAGTGATGCCGGGTCTGTGAGCCTCGCATAGAGCTCAATTGCTCCTGCGCGGCACCCCACGATGAGAATGACAACGTTAACCATGAGGAGCCGAATGTCATGCGGCAGCGCAGGACCCAGTGGGCCCACTTGCTGTCTCTCCTCTTCAGACAAAAATGAGCAAGTCAGGTCGTCGCCGCGGGACACTTGTTCAAGAGCACGGCGCTCAGCAAAGTACTTGAAGATAGGGATCTCAGCGTCAGTGATTGACAGCGCTCGTCTTGCGTCTTGACTTGATAGCAGCTTCTGAGCTGCAGGCGCAGCTCTGCCGACAATTGCAAACTCATAAAACGAGTACGTGAGGAGGTACATCCGCGCACGATGGACTTTCGCAACGTCCGCGCCCACAAACTCACTCATAGCCCTCGCTGCTGGAACGCCTGAGCGCATCAGCTGACTGAAGGCTTCATACTCAGGCCCATACACTGGCAACGTTTTGTCCCACAACCACCGCGGGCCAGCGAGAGCGGCAGAAGACGTTGCTCGAACTGATTGAGCGATTTCTGCGTTCAAGCACCCAATTCGACTGAGGACCTCGGCTGCCTTGCCTCGAGACTGCTCCGCAACGTTGCTGAGAAAAAAAGTAGCATGGTCCTTGTCGAGAAGCCATTCAAGAAAAAAGTTCTTTGCATCCCCAGTCTGAACGGAGTCAATGCAGCCCTTTGTTGCAGCCTTTTGCTGTGCCTCAGATACGCAGCCACCCAATGACGAACTCACTTTTTCTGCTACAGATGCGAGCAACTCATCACGCATCGCACAGCGCATCGCATGCTCGAGGGGCGAATTCAGGCGTTTTAATTGCAGCGCCCTGCTGTCAAACTCCGCAAGCACCTTGCGCAGACGTTGCGACAACTCAGGCCCTTCGGCAGCAAATAGCAGGGCCGCTTGGAATATCTTCCGTTGGGTCACGTAGAAAACATCAGAAATGGTCAGATTGGCATCTAATGGCCGAACAAACTTAGCCACCTGCGCACCTCCCTGAACATGCGCTGCGAGTTTGTCATATGTCAAGGTGACCACGGTAGGGTTGTCGCGCTGGAGTAGCGACTCAAGCACAAATGCCTGGACTACCGGCTGCGGAAGCGAAAAGGCTGCAGTAAGCAGCACGTCAATGAGACCTTCCTCCTCTGCCCCGCTGAGGATCGAACTGAGCGCGATGTCCCGAAACGCATCCAACCTCCACTTTGTGTTGGAACCAAACTTATCGGACAAAAACAGCAGCCGGAGCATCTCAACGCACTCGACTCTGCCGTCCGAGATGGATCTGAGGAGGTTGCTGGCGTCTGCAAGGAACAAGGACTTTGCAGAAGGCTCAATTTCGTCCACAGCGAACAGGATTGGAGACACGCGCAGGTAGGCGGCCACCTGTGGGCTCAGCTGGTGACGCTGCTCCCCTGCAATTGCATTCACAACCTCGCGAAATACGCCAAGGACAGCACTGAAGCCCGATGACCCGACGCTGCGCAAGGCATTGTTCCAACAACAGGACAAGGCAGCTTCGACGACCGAATTGCACAAGTCCTGCAGCGACTTTGGGTTGGAGGATGATAAAATCTCTGCTACTACTGTCAATGCAGACATACCTTCTTTGGATTGATGCTGGACTCGCAAGAGGGGTCTGAGCATCGAGATGCAATGAGCAATCGTATCCCCCAGCTCTCTCGCGGACAACAGGATCGTGACGCAATTTAGAGGAACGCCCTGATGGATGTCGATGCAAGAGCGCAACACTGCACAGGCACAAGCGAGTAACTCCTGGCTCACCTTGCCAGCACCCTGACGGAGAACAACATGCAGGGTTGGATTTCTGGCAACTACATCTTCAATATACTTCTCAAGAAGCTCTGGGTCACTCTCAACAGCCGATGTGAAGCCTCTCAATTGTTCAACTTCGGCAACGCACCCAACGACGACTGCCCACATTGCAAGCCCCTCACCTGCGCTCAACACAACAATGCGGTCAGTCACATAGTCAACAAAAGGTAGACGAGGAGGCTGGTGCCGACAGACGAGACAGCGCCCCACAACAAAGTTGGGCAAGAGTAAACTTGAACGCAGGAACGTCCTCTCAGAAACGACGAGCTGAACGTTGGCGACGAAGTGAACGACAAGATTTCGCTTCGCTTCATCTCCGGAATGAAGGAATCTGTCCACAGCCTCAACGTTGGAGTTCTGCACGAACTGGCTCACAATCGTGAAGGCATACTGCAGCAGAAGCATCGAAAAGGTCACACGCACAGTTTGGGATAAGCTAGAATTCGTCTTTCCAGCCACCATTGCTGAGGCTGCTTTGTCGATGAGGTCCTTCAACAACGACGGCGACCAGACCTGAAAGAGTCTCTGACAAGCAGTGACCAGCAGGTACCGATGCTGCACCATGATATCTCGAACTCGGCGTGCGGCTGCAGGCGGAATGAGACAATGCGAGAGGTCGTCGAACGATAAGAGGAGCGCGTGCGACAGCACTTCAAAGTCGCTCTGCTCTCCAGCAGATTCCAGCTCAAACGCAGCCAGCAACCAGCGGGACGAAGTTTCTTCAATGGCAGGCCTTGACGCCGAGACGGTGTTGATTCCGAGCGAGTCCACGTAAGCGAAGTTCCAACCCCCCCCATATACTGTAGAGTATCGAGGGGTGAATTGAAGCCATTCGAGCGGGTAGTGTGAAACAAAGAGCACAACGCAACTTCGCCGGCAGCGCGTCAACGATTCGTCGACTCGCTCACGAGCCAAGTTGATCTGCTGCACGGAGCACTTGCGCAGGTCAACCAAAACAATCAGCACCAACGATTCTGACTCAACAAAGCCGTCCAACTCAGAGTCAAGGCGGCGTCTTGACCCCACTGCATGAAGCGATAAACTCATGGAGACAACTTGTGGTCCCAAAACTAGTTCCTGCACCGCTTTTTCAGAAAGTGATGCGACGTCACGAGAGGTCGGACAATACAAGATCCACTTTGAGTGGTCAGTTGCTTGAAAGCAGAAGTCCTGGTGCGCCTTGAGAATCTTTCTGATCAGAATCGTGAGTGACAAATGCTCCTGGGCCTGCAAATACACTGCCATCTCTGACCGCCTCAAGAGGTTCTGCTTTGAGTAGACGAAATGCGGCTGAGCCACCCACAGCATCTGAGCTGTGACGCCATGAATCAAATATCGCTGAACGGCATCGTTGTCGCTCCAATCCAGAGGTGACTGGACGCCACGATCGAGCGGATCCACAATCAACGGAACAAGAGTATCTGAGCTCCTGATGTTGCGGAGCAAAGTCAGAGCAAGAGAATATTCACTTTCATCTTTGACGTAACCGTAAAACGTAGACGAGCCGAGATGCGCAACAAAATCTGTGACAATTCTGACGACAATCTCAAAAGCAGTCTGCCCGCCTTCGTACGGAGAAGGCACTTTGAGATCCCTCAACCTGCTGTAAAACACATCTCTGGCCGATAGCCTGTACTTCTCAAACCGGTTCAAGAACGGCAACGGCGTCGTCTTCAGCTCCCGCTCCGGCAGCACGACCACAATTTGGAAGTTTTTGTGCACAGAGCACGGCCGCGAGAACGACCCAATCGAAATGTCGGCAAAGTACTGAAGGCCGCCAGAGCTGTCGTTGCTTGCAACGATTTTGAAGTGGCGGTTGAACACGTCGTAGAAGTGCGAGTGCACGGGCGCTGCGTTCTGAAGCACAACCGTCTGACCCAACGCCATCGCCGACTTGATCTCCCCAACGCAGCGGCTCCTCGCGATCTCCGACTTGTCCTCTTCCAGGTCCGACACCCGCACGACCTTTGCATTTTTGTGGAGCAATTCCGTCTCAAAGAGATACTGCAGAGCGCTGTCGGTCCCTGATGGATCAATGACCATGACGTACCGAGAAGCCGCTGTGTTCGGGTCGTCTGTCTCGAAGACTCGTGCATCAATTGCCTCTCGAAGTGTGCCAATTACCGACAGAGGCTTCATGAGCTCAGGTTTCAGTTGGTACGTGCAGCCTTGCATCCGAAAGTTTTTGACAAGTGCCCTCCTGAAGCGGGTGATGACATCCTCCAGGTGAGCGGCCGAGCCCGCGTTGAAGTTGCGAGCCAGAGCCCTCACAAGCGCCGTCTCCAACTCCAAGATTGCAAACTTCTGAACAAGTATACGGAGGAAAAACACAAAGTCGCGCTGGTGGTACATGGACACGCCCAGCACATCCAGCTGCGACACCTCCTTGTACGCCTCAGCAATACCTAGCCAGAGTCCTTTACGCATCGGATACTCAATCGCTTTGGCATCTAGATGCTGTCGCATTGGGTCCGTCTCAAAAAAGCTCTGCGCCAGGAGCTGCAAATCCTCTGCTGACGTCGCTTGATGAAGCACCCGCACGCAGCGGTTCGTCTTGGCCGCGTCAAGGGTGTTGTTGGCGAGGATGACGCACCCAACTTGCGGGTGGTCCAAAAACGAGTGGATGACCTTCAGCGCCTGCATGCGCTC